>CAZWGY010000125.1:0-11276 GCA_964633575.1 uncultured Desulfobacteraceae bacterium | reverse complement strand
GGAACCAGTCGGCTTCGGCATAGTATGCCTTGTCGAGCTTGAAGGGGCCGGCGTAGGCAATCTGGACCCCTTGCTGGTTGACCACGCCGAGATCTTCGAAAACCGTGCCGTACTCCTCCTGGAGGATGCCGAGCTGTCTGGTCAGCACCTCTTCCTTCCAGATTTCTTTGCAGTCACTGCTGGCGGCCAGAAACCGGATATTATTGAGCCGCTCCCGGAGGAAAGCGTCGATGTTCTGCTTATGCTTCAGCACCAGCTCGACCAGATGAGCATGGACCTTCTCCTTGTATGATCGATGGAACTGGCTGTAGATCACGGCCCCCACCAGGAGCATCGGCGTCAGGGAGACGATCAGGACAATCAGGGTCATCCATTGCGTCAGGTGACGATAGTGGGTGGTCGTATCGGATCGGTTCCGGCCCGGCCTTGGCTGAGGGGTATGTTCCATGGGGTCTCGGCTGTTCGCCTTTCAGGGCTGGGGCGCGTTGGGATCTACAATCCGGCGGAGGTGGCGACGCTTGAGGATATCGCTGATGACCTCCTTCAGTCGCGCCACGCTGCTGCCTCGCTTTTCCACGAACGCCGCGGTTTGTAAAAAATCCGGATGGTCGTCGCAATCCGAGCTGAAGGCATGGACGACCACCGGAACAAAGGGAATCCGGTTTTTCAACTTCCGAAGGGCCAGAGACCCGTCCACATCAAACAGGTCCGGGTCCAGGACCACCAGGTCGAGGGAGTCGGATTGATAAGCCCATCGAAGCAGCTCCCGGCCGTTGCCCGCCAGACTCACCCGGTAACCGACCGCCGCCAGCTCCCGCCGGATCAACTCACGCACATGGGGGTTCCGATCAGCGACCAGAATTTCAAAGGGCTTTTCCACAACAAGCGCCTCCCTCTATCGGTTACAAATGGTTTAGCAAGCTCCATGCCATCCAAAAATGACGCCCGAATCTTCGGTAACCCCCCGTAATGTCAAAACTGTTGCCGAATTCCGGCATCGGGGACTCCCTATCGCGCAGGCCGGATGTCGGGATTTTTTACAGGATGTAAACCGGGCCGGGGCCGAAGGATTCCGGACCGTGCCCTCTGCCCGAAAAAACGGGGCCATCCGGCGACCCGGAAGGCCCCGGCGGGGCATCTGGACAAACAGCTCGATGCTATGGGGTGATGATGGGAATCATGCCTTTTTGTTTCATCAAGGCAATACCCTTATCTGAACGGGTGAAATCGATGAAGGCTTTGGCCGCACCGGATGGGGCTCCCTGGGTGAAGTAGTAGAACGTCTGAAAATAGGGGTAGTCCGCGTCCTTGATGGAGTGCCCGTCGATGGAGATGGCCCGGACACTCGGATGGTCCACGGCGCTTCCGTGGGAGATAAAGGAAATAGCCATGGGAAACTGCTCCACTGCCGGGATGACCTGAGTGGAGAGATTGCTCAGGTAATCATACTGAATCTCCTTCCGATCCATGGCCAGGAGGTCGAAATTCTTGTGGGCCGCCGTCCCCTTCCCCGGCACCACGACCACAATGGGGGCGTCCGGACCGCCGATTTCGCTCCAGTTGGTCACTTCCTTGGAAAAGACTCGCCGGATATCCAGAGCGGTGAGCGCTTCCACCGGGTTTTCCGTGTTGACGATGACGGCCAGAGGGTCCTTGCAGAATGGGATTTCCATATACCCGTTTTCCTTATATCGGTAGTAGAGTCCCCGGGTGCTGGATGCCAGGTCGCTGACGCCGCTGATCAGGCGGTGAAGGGCCGAGCCGGAGGAGCAGACGAACAAATCGACTTCGATGCCGGTCTCCTGAGTGAACGCATTTAGCCGAAGCTGGCCGAACGCCTCGTAAATCTGGGCCGAGCTGCTGTAGCGGAGGGTGTCTTCCGCGCCGGCCGGAATCACGGTCGGAGGACCACCAATGATCGCAACCGCGACCAGAAACCCAACAAATGCAAGAATGCTTTTCTTCATGATATGTCTCCTTCCCCGTCAACGGGTTTATCGCCGGGCCGATGGACCTCCCCAACGGTCCGCACGGTATTCAATGTTGCTAATCGACAAAGCAACACACGTGCCAACCACGCGGGCCATTCTCCGGATGCCTTACCTTTTCCGCGCCGGCCGGAAACAGAACAGGCCGGAAACCGGCTCGGGGAAAGCCCCGCCGGTTCCGCGCCGGCCGGAAACAGAACAGGCCGGAAACCGGCTTGGGGAAAGCCCCCGCCGGTTCCGGCCCGTCGATTTTTTTTACAGGATGTAAAGTTCCGCGGAGTGGATCAGCGGAATGGTCCCAGGTTGACCTGCCGGGCGGAAAGGATGTTGGGCAGGCCCCGGATCTCCTCGAGGGTTGCCTCGTCGGCCGGGCTGTCAATGTTGACCAGGCAGATGGCCCGGTCCCCCCGCCGGCCGAGCTGGAATCGGCCGATGTTGAGATCGTACCGCCCCAGGGTGGTCCCCACGTTGCCGATGACGCCGGGCCGGTCGATGTTCTGGATGACGATCATCGAGCCTTCGGGGATGGCGTCCATGTAAATCTTGCCGATCCGGACCAGCCGGGGATACTTCCCCTCGTAGATGGTTCCCCAGATTTCGTCCGGCTGCTCGTCATGGTCCTCCAGCTTCACCTGAATGAGGCCGGTGAAATCCCCTCGTCCGCCGCTGATGGTCTCCCGGACTTCGATTCCCTTTTCCCGGGCCATTGCCGGGGCGTTGACCGCGTTGACCGGGGTGTCGGTAAAGGCTCCGAGGAATCCCTTCAGAACCGCGTGGGTGAGGGGTCGGGTGTCCAGGTCGGCGACCTCGCCGCCGTAGCTGATGGAGATGTCGTGGGCCCGGGTCAGGAGCTGGCCCATGAGAGAACCCATCTTCTCGGCCAGATCGAGGTGGGGCCGCATCCGCTCCATCATCTCCCGGGAGATGGATGGGAAGTTGACCGCGTTGGTGATGACTCCCTTAAGGACGCAGGCGGCCATCTGCTCCCCGATCATCCGGGCGACGTTGACCTGAGCCTCCCCGGTGCTCGCCCCCAGATGAGGGGTGAAGATGACCCGGGGGTTCTGAAGAATCGGCATCCCCGGATCGGGGGGCTCGGTGGGATAGACGTCCAGGGCCGCCCCGGCTACATGGCCTGATTCGACCGCCGCGTGGAGATCGTCGAAGTTGACCACATCTCCCCGTGAGCAGTTGATGACCCGAACCCCCGGCTTCATTTTGGAAAGGGTCTCGGCGTTGATCAGGTTGACCGTCTCCTTGAGGCGGGGGACGTGGAGGGTGATGAAATCAGATCGGGCCAGGAGCTCATCGAGCTCGACCATTTCCACCTCGAGGGCCCGGGCGGCCTCGGCGGTAACAAACGGATCAGCGGCGATTACCGACATCCGCAAGCCTCGGGCCCGGCCGGCCACCACCCGGCCGATGTTCCCCAAGCCCACTATCCCGAGGGTTTTGCCGGAGATTTCCACTCCGCCGAGCGCCTTTTTCTCCCACCGCCCGGCCCGGATGGATGCGGTGGCCTGGGGGATGTTCCGGGCCAGGGCGAGCATCATCGACAGGGTGTGCTCGGCGGTAGTCACCGTGTTGCCCCCCGGTGCGTTCATGACCACCACTCCCCGTCGGGTAGCCGCCGGGACATCGATGTTGTCCACCCCGACACCGGCCCGGCCGATCACCTTGAGCCGGGGAGCGGCGTCGAGAACCGCTTCGGTTACCCGGGTGCCGCTCCGCAGGGCCAGCCCGTCGAAATTTCCGATGATCTCCGCCAGGGCGGCCGGGTCCCGGGTCGCCGGATCATTGTCCACCACCACCTCGATCTCGCCGGTGGCTTCGAGGATCTCCCTCGCCACCGGCGCCATGTTGTCCCGAATCATGACGCGATACATAGTTTCTGCTCCCCTCCATCCGGTTTTGATGGTTGCCATTAACGTTCGCTCGGGTCCCGGACCCGACGTAACCCGTTCACTTTTAGAGGAATTCTCCGGTAAAGTCAAACCGTTCAGGTTGGGTGGCGAGGGATCAGCTCAGGTGGTCGATGATCTCCCGCAATTGGGGCTCCAAGGCCAGGAACAGCGATACCAGCTCCGGGTCGAAATGGGTCCCGCTCCCCCGCCGGATCTCGTCAAAGGCCGCCTCCACCGTCCAGGCCCGTTTGTAGGGCCGCTCGGAAATGAGGGCGTCAAAGACATCGCAGATGCAGACAATCCGGCCAAAGATGGGGATACGGTCACCGGCAAGGCCGATATTATACCCTTCGCCGTTCCACCATTCGTGGTGGGTTCGGGCGATCACCTCGGCGCTTTTCAACAGATCATGCTGGCTGCCGGCCAGCAGGCGGGAACCAATGGTGGTGTGGGTTTTGATGGCCTCGAATTCCTGGGTTGTGAGGCGTCCCGGCTTCTGAAGGATGGCGTCGGGAATCCCGATCTTACCGACATCGTGCATGGTGGATGCCTGAGACAGCGTCTTGCGGGCTTTCCGATCCAGCCCGGCCGCGTCGCCCAACAGCCCGGCGCACCGGCTCACCCGCTTGACGTGATTCCCGGTCTTTTCATCCCGGTATTCGGCGGCGAGCCCCAGCCGCTCGATGATCTCCACCTGGGTCTCCTCAAGCTCCCGGGTCCGCTCGGCGACCTTTTCCTCCAGGACCGCGTTTTGTTCCCGGAGCGCGGCCTGGGCCACCTGGAGGGAAAGGTGGGTCCGGACCCGGGCCCGGACTTCGGTGGTGTCAAAAGGCTTGACGATATAATCGACGGCACCCATCTCAAACCCCTGGGTTTTATGCTCCGGGGCGTCCATGGCCGTGATGAAGATAATCGGGATGTCCCGGGTCGCCGGGTCGGCTTTCAGTTCCCGGCAGACGGTGAACCCGTCCATCTCCGGCATCAGGACATCCAGCAGGATCAGGTCCGGATGATGCTTTCGGATATATTCAAGTGCCTTGATCCCGTTCAGGGCGACGCCGAGCTTGCAGTCATCCCGGAGCGCCCCGATGAGAACATCAATGTTGGTTTTGGTATCGTCAACCAGAAGGACTTTGCAATCGCTGAGCGGTTTCACAATGGATCTCTTCACGTTTCCCGGGTTTGCGGGAGAGTATAAGTCAGGGTTCTGAGGATCTCTCGGAGCACGGTCTGGGCCTCGTCGAAATCATAGTTTCGGATTTGGTCATCCAGCTCGTCGAGCAGGGTCTCGAGACCGTCGAGCCAGAAATATCGTCGGATTCGATGAAGGATCTCGTCGGAAGCCACCGGATCACGATCCCGGATGGCCGCCTGGAGGGATTCCAGGAGAGTAAGGAAGGCCGGCGGCTCCGTCTCGCGGTTGTCGGCCTTCTCGTTCACGGGCGAGATCTCGGTCGGGGTCGGGGGCAAAAGTTCCTCGATCCGGTCGGCGGCGGCAATGACTCGGGCCAGCTCCCAGCGGACGGCTTCGATCATCTCGGGCGAAGGGGCGGCCCCGGTCCGGCATACCGTTTCCAGCGACCGGGCAGCATCAGCCAGCCCGACGGCCGAGACATTCCCGGCCGCCCCCTTGAGAGCATGGGCTCGGGCGGCGGCGGTCCGGAGATCGCCGTCGGCAATGGGCGCGGCCAACTCATCCACCGCCCCGCCGTGGTCCCGGATGAATCCGGCCAGGACCGATGCATACCCGGCCGGGTCGCCCCCCATCCTGGCGACTCCGGCGGCGAGGTCGATGCCGGGGAGCCGTTCGGGCAGCCCGGCCGGCGCCGTCGGGACCACCTTTCCAGGCCCCTCGAGATCGCTCAGGGCGGGGATGAATCGCCGGAGCGCCGAAAAGAGGGCATCCCGGTCAACGGGTTTGGCCACGTGGCCGTCCATGCCGGCCGCCCGGCACCGTTGGCGGTCTTCAGCGGTGGTATGAGCGGTCATGGCGATGATGGGGATATCCGCCGGGACGGTTCGGCCCGCCTCCGACCGGATGCGCCGGGTGGCCTCCAGCCCGTCCATGCCCGGCATCTGAACATCCATGAAGACGGCGTCGAATCGCCCCGCCTGGACCGCCGCCACCGCCTCAAAGCCATCGCCGACGGTCTCGACGGTCACCCCGGCCGACCGGAGCAGGTCGCCCACCACCCGCCGGCTGGTGGGATTGTCCTCCACCAGAAGCACCCGAACCCCGGCCGCGCCGGCGGGCATGGTTCCGGTGTTCGCCCCCGTCACCGGAGCGGGTGCCGGCTCCCGGTGATACCCGAATAACTCACTGATGGTATCGACCAGGACGGCTTGCTTGACCGGCTTGGTCAGGTAGCTTTCGATGCCGGCCGACTTGACCCGCTCGATGTCCTCGTCCCGGATATATCCGCTGATAACGATAATGGGCGGTATCCGGACGTCGGTGAGTCCCTTGAGCCGGCGTGCGGCGGTGATCCCGTCGATCCCCGGCAGGTGATAGTCCATGAGGATCAGGTCGGCGGGGGGAACGTCGATGGCATTGTAACGGTCCAGCACGGCCTCGCCGGTGTCCAATGCCTCGATGCGGCAGCCGAACCGCTCCAGCATCCGGCGGAGAATCCTCCGGGTGCCGGCGTTGTCTTCGACAATGAGGACCCGTAGCCCATCGAAAACGGATGCCGGCACGACATCCTCGACATCCTCCGGCGCCCCTCCCTCGCCGACTCCGAAGCAAGCGGTGAAAGTGAAGGTAGCCCCGCCTTCCGGGCTTCCGTCAACGGAGATCTCGCCGCCCATCAGGGCCACGATCTGCTTGCAGATGGCCAGTCCGAGGCCGGTGCCGCCGTACCGCCGGGTCACCGATCCGTCCCCTTGCCGGAAGGCGTCAAAGAGATGGTCCCGGGCCTCCGGCGGAATCCCGATCCCGGTGTCCCGGACGCTGATCCGCAGGCAGACCTCATCCGCGCCGGCATCGGCGACGTCGGCGGTGATGCGGACTTCCCCCCCATCGGTGAATTTGAAGGCGTTGGAGACGAGGTTGGTAACCACCTGGCGCAGCCGGAAGGGGTCCCCGATCACCTGCCGGGGCAGGGTCGGCGCAAGGTCAATCACCAGCTCCGTATCCTTTTCAGCAATCTTTTTGAAAAAAAGGTCACAGACATCCTCGACCACCTCCACCGGTGAAAAGGGAATCGACTCCAGCTCCATCCGGCCGGCCTCGATCTTCGAGAAATCGAGGATGTCGTTGACCAGCCCCAGCAGGGATCGGGCTGAGATTCGGATGATATTGAGATACTCGAGCCCCTTCCGGTCGAGCCCCCGGCATAAAAGGAGATCGCAGGTGCCGATAATCCCGTTCATGGGGGTCCGGATCTCGTGGCTCATCCGAGCCAGGAAATCGCTCTTGGCCCGATCCGCCGCCTCGGCCCGGGAAATGGCATCCGACAGTTTCCGATTGCTGGTCTCCAGCTCGGCGGTCCGCTCGGCCACCCGGCCTTCCAGCTTCGCGTTGAGCCGCCGATACCGATCCTCGCTCTCCCTCAAAGCCCGCTCACGAGCCTCGATCTCGGCCGTCATCTCCGAAAGGGTATCGCCGATCCGGGCCAACTCGTCATCCCCCCCAACTGACATGTCGGTCTGGTACCGGCCGGCCCGGACTTCCCGGAGACCTTCGTGAATCGTCATGATCCGGCGGATCACGTAATCGTTGAAAAGCCGGGAGAAGAAGAAGAAAATCACGGCAATCAGAGCGGCGCTCAGCAGAATCGAAAACATAACCGCGGACCGGGCAAAGGTCCGGAGGAGGCTGAAATCGAAAACGGCCTCTACATAAAGGCGGTCAGTGAAGTCGAACGCTTCGTCGTCCAGGCGGATCATCGTGTACCGGGTCACCGTTTCATCCCGTTCGAGGGTGACCGTGCCCCCTCCCATGAGCCGATCCAGGCGATCCGTCGGCGCCTTAAAGGGTTTGCCCTCGTGGATGATCGACCAGCCGGCCACCGCCGTGGATGTGTAGATGTCCAGAGCCTTGAGGTACCGGTTTTCCCGGACCGTGTTGAGGAAAAAGTCCTGGAAAATAAATCGGTAATAGTCTTCGGAGTAGGCCGTGGAGACGAAGTCCCGGACTCTGAGAGATATCTCTATTATGTAGTCGCTGCCCTCGGGGCTGTGATACATGTACAACATGATGGCGCCGGTGTTGTTAGAAACCGAAATCCGCTGACGGGCAATCCGCCCGGAGCCATACAGCGACTGAAGAAAGGCGGTGAACTCGGGATCAATGCCGAAGAGATCGAATCCCGCATCCGGGGCGAAAGTGGTCCGGACCACCGTGCCGGAGCGGTCGATAATGTAGATTTCGTTGATCCCGGCGTCGGCGGCGATCTGTTTCAGGCGGGTCTCCGAGGGTCCCGGCGGGACCGGCTCATCTGCTTCGGACCGGACCCGGTCGGCCACTTCCGCCATGGCGTCGCGGGCGTGGGCGTTCATCTCCTTTTCCAGAACGAACAGGAGCTTGTCGAAGGCGATGATCGTGTTTCGAACCCGGGCAAAGAGGGATCGTTCGTACTCGTTGAGGACCGCCCGGATGGTGCCCCGTGCGTGGCCGGTCACCAGCAGCGCCGTGAGGAGCGTGGACAGGAGAATCACCAGAAAGAGGCAGGCCATGAACCGCCGTTTCATGGATCTCCCGTCGGGATCCGGTTTTCCCGGGCCAGCCGGACCAGATCGGCCCCGTGCTCGATGAATCGGTTCACCAGCTCCGGGTCGAACCGGGTTCCGGCCCCGAGACGAACCGCGTCCAGGGCCGCGTCCACGGATTCACTCCGGAGAAGCGCCTCGTGGAAGGCATCGGAGATGGCGACGATCCGGCCGGTCAGGGGGATCGCCTCCCCGGTCAGACCATTGGGATAGCCCGTCCCGTCCCACCGCTCGTGATGGGTAAGAGCGGCTTCCTCGGCGGCCTTCAGAAGTTTGTTGCTGCTGCCCGACAGGAGCCGGGCCCCCATGACCGTGTGCTGGGCCAGGGTTTTCTCTTCCGCCTCGGTGAGATCGTCCATCCGTTTGGCCAGAATTTCATCCGGAATTCCGATTTTCCCCACATCGTGCATGGCCCCGGCCAGGCCGATGATCCCGGCTTCTCTTTCGGAACACCCGGCGGCCTGGGCCAGGAGCCGGCAAAACGGTCCGATCCCGCTGAAGGTCGAGGGTCGGCCCCGTTCCCGGAACCGGGCCGCCCGCTCGAGGCGCTCGACGATCTCCTCCTGCATCTGGGCCAGTTCCCGGCTTCGGCGGCGGACCTTTTCCTCCAGGATGGCGTTTTGGTTCCGCAAGGCCCGCTGGGCCCGTCGCAGCGCCAGATGGGTCCGGACCCGGGCTTTGACCTCCGGGATGTCGAAGGGCTTGACGATGTAATCGACGGCGCCTTCGGCAAAGCCTCGGGTCTTGTGGCTCGGCGAGTCCATGGCGGTAATGAAGATGACGGGAATATCCTGAGTGGCGGGGTCGGCCTTGAGACGGCGGCAGACGGTGAATCCATCCATCTCCGGCATCAGGATGTCCAGCAGGACCAGATCCGGATGCTGGGTCCGGCAGTAGTCCAGAGCTTTTTCCCCCGACAGGGCCACTCCCAGCCGGTATTCCTTTCGGAGTGCCTGGATCAGGACGTCGATGTTCGTCTTGGTGTCATCGACGATCAGGACTTTACTCGACGTGGGGTCCGGCATCGTCTCCCCCGGTGTTCAGTCGGGAAATCAGGTGAGCCAGGGTCTCCCTGGCCTCGTCAAACCGGTAGCCGTCCATCCGGGTCTGGATCTCCCGGAGCATCAAGGTGGCCGCCTCTGGTAACCGATCCTCGTTCCATCCGGCCAGGATATCGGTCATGAGCGTTTCGGAGCGCAGGGGGTCGTAATCATCGAGGCTCCGGTCGAGCGCGTGGAGATGCTTCAGGATGTCGCCGGTATCGAGCTCCGTTCCGGTGGGCCGGGCCTTTCCGTCATCTTTCGGCGCCATTGCCGGGAGGGATTCGGAAGCATCCTGAAGTTCGGCCAAAGCACGTTCCACGGCCGCCAGGGACGGCTCGATCCGCTCCGGGTCTTCTCCGGTGCAGGCGTTCTCCAGAGCGTAGGCCGCGGCCCGGAGATTAACGGCTCCGATGGTGGCCGCCGAGCCTTTGAGGGAATGGGCCGCAATCTGGGCATGGTGGAAATCAGCGTCGGCGATCATCTCCCGGAACCGCCGGCCGAACCGGGCCTTGTCGTTGACGAAAAACCGGACCAAGTCAAGATACATGGGCCATGAGCCCCCCACCCGGCGAAGGCCTTCGGCCACCCGGAGGCCGGGCAGGTCGTCGGGCTCCCCGTCGGATACGGTGTCCGCCGGCGCCGGAGCCTCGTCCGCCGGCGGAATCGTGAGGCCGGCCAGCAGATAAGGCCGCCCGCCGTCCGGGATGGAAAACCGGATCACCCGGTGCCGGACCGGGCCGTCAGGCAGGGGAAGCCACTCCAACGACCCGCTCGGTCCGCCGCCGCCCCGAAGTCGCTCATCCTCGGCCTCCTGACGTCCGGCGATGTTTGCGGGCCAGAGCTCCGCGGCGGTCCGGTATCGCCATCCCCCGGAGGCCACTCCGAGCCCGGCGCGACCGGCCGGGTTGAGGTAACGGTAGCGACCGTCTAAATCCTTGATGAAGGCGAATCCGGGGTAATGGGTACAAAACGCGCTCAGCATGGCCTGCAATCCCCGCCGGGCGGCTTCCGCCCGCCACTTTTCAGCCGATGTAACCGCCATCTGGATCAGCCCGGCCGATTCATCCGCTCCCGCCAGAACCCGGAGACGATGCGCCGGGGGCAGGCGCCGGGCGGCCTCGATAAAACCAATCCGATTTCCGGCGGTGACCAGGATCAACTCGATATAGGGAGCCCGGCGTCGGATGGCGGCCGGGACCGCCAGGGGGTCTCCGGTATCAGGGAGTCCGATCACTCCCACCGCCGGAGCACGTCCCCGATCCCTGGCCCGGCCGATCCGGTCGACGGCCTCGCCCGGCGCGCAAACGGTCACTTCGGGAGACAGTCCGCCCATCAGCGCCCCGGCGTCGGCATCGGTCAGACGCCGACGCCAGCGGTCGGCCCGGCTCGGGTCATCGTCGGCCACCAGAAAACGAAGTGGTGTAGAATCCATATTTTCCATGAGTCAGAGATCTCCGGGGTTTCCAAAGATCTGGAAACCCCGGGGGTCTCCATGTTCTATATCGGGTTGGCCACCATGTCCATAACCTATTCAGTCTAAGCGGGATGCGCCTCAATTTCAACCGAAATTCTGGCTATGATCATCGTTTGGGCCATTTGTCTCACCCGGCTCATCCAACCCCTCCCCCCGG
>CAZWGY010000124.1:0-11287 GCA_964633575.1 uncultured Desulfobacteraceae bacterium | reverse complement strand
ACGGCAAAGAGGAACAACGCCACCACTCCGGCGACAAACGCCGTCACAAAGAGCGCCAGGGCCGCTTCCCCCCGGCCCTCTGATGCCCCTTCGGCCGATTGATGGCGAATCACCAGGACCGCCGCGACAAAAGAGATCAGGGTCAGAAAGAGGTCGGCGGTCAGGTCAAAAGCGGAAAAGCGGTCCATGAATCTGGTTTATCCGGGGTTGCGGTTTCGTCGTGCATCCTGGATCGAATGGTGCTATAAAAGATCCCGATGAGCTGAATCTTTCCGCTCACCTGTATCATAAGAACTCCGATCTTTCCAATGCCATCGACGTCAACCCCATGAAAACATCCATTCCCCATTTCCATTGGCCCATCGTCACACGGCTTGCAATTTTCAGCGTCGTCTTTTTTGGACTGATCATCCCCGTTCAGGCCGGCCATGGCTATCATGTCAGCCGTTATCTCGCCGTCTTTCAGCCATTGATTGACTCATTGGGGCGCCCATCGGACATTGCCGTCCGGCTTGAGATAACCTACCAGATTCAAAGGGGTCCCAAGACTGAAGGCTTCAAGTATGTGGGGACTTCGGCGGTGCGGGATATCCGGGTTACCGATGGCATCGGCAATCCGCTCCGGCACAGAGTGAAACACCATCGGGAGAATCGGATCGACTGGTTTTTCCCCGCTGTTTACGAGGGCGAGATGACCGTCGTTGCTGAATTCGTCCTCATTAAAGCCGTGCTTGAGGATGACGATGGCTTCCAGATGAACCTTGGCTGGGCGAAAAACTGGCGGGTTCCGGTTTATCAGGCCACGTACCGGATCATCCCGGCGGGGGGCCGCGAGGACATCGAAATCCGGTCGGTTACTCCCCGGGGTGATGAACTGGTTCAGTCGGCGGACGGCGGGGGCGTGGATGTCCGGATGGCTGAACTGTCGGATGAGCCGCTGGTTGTCCGGTTTTCCAAAACCCCTCCCACCCTGCTGGGACAAGCGGTCTCCGGGCTGACCTGGGTGGTGAAAAAAGCGCTGGTGGTCATCCTGACGCCCCTGGTTATCCTGGGGGGCATCGCCGCCCTTTTCGGACTGGTCGTGTTCATCGGCAAGTATGCCGGGCGTGGAGGCGGAAGAGGCGGCGGTGCGGGGGGTGGATGCGGTGGGGGTGGATGTGGTGGCGGCGGCGGCTGCGGGGGCGGCTGTGGGGGGTGATCCGGCCCCGCCGTCCGGCTCTTTTCTGCTCCAGTGGCACATCACCGACCGGTGCAACCTCAGATGCGCACATTGTTATGGGACCCCGGGGCCGGATGGCCCGGACCTTGCCGGCTGGCTGGCGATTCTGGAGGATTTCCGCTCCTTTCTGAAGACGCCCTGCTCATGGGGAGGGCCGCCGATCCGGGGCCATATTACCCTGGCGGGGGGCGAGCCGCTCCTTCATCCGGAGATCCGCCGCTTTATCGCCGTTCTGGCCCTCCACCGCCGGGAGCTCTCCTTTGCGATCCTCACCAACGGCACTCTTATCGACGGGGTTTTTGCGGAGTTTCTGGCCGAGGCCGGTCCGGCCTTTGTCCAGGTGAGCCTGGATGGCCGACCCGCCGTCCACGACCAGATCCGTGGCTCAGGGGCTCATGCGGCGGCGGTGGCCGGAATTCGGCATCTCGTCCGGGCGGGTGTTCCGACATTCATCGCCTTTACGGTTCACCGGCGGAACCTCGGCGAGCTTCGGCCCGTGATCCGGATCGCCCGCCGACTCCGGGTTCAACGAGTCTGGGCGGACCGGATGATCCCGGCCGGGCGGGGAGCCCGGATGGCCGACGAGTGTCTCTCCCCGGCTGAAACCCTTTTGTTTTTAAATACGTTGAACGCCGAGCACCAACGGGCCAAAGGATGGTTCGGGGGCCGGACGGAGGTGGCCATGCACCGGGCCCTTCAGTTTCTGGCGGGGGGTACGTCCTATCGATGCACGGCCGGCCGGACGCTGCTGGCGCTGTTGCCCGACGGGACGGTGCTGCCCTGTCGGCGGATGCCGGTCCCGGTGGGAAACCTACGGCGGACCCCGCTGCTGGACATTTACCGGAAAAGCCGGTTTCTGGATGGGCTTCGCCGGCCGGGGCGGATTGATCCGGTCTGCTCGGCCTGTCCGCATTGGTTCCGGTGCGGCGGGGGGCTCCGCTGCCTGTCGTATGCCGTTTATGGGGATCCGTTTGGCGCCGATCCCGGTTGTCCGCTGGCCGGACGGCACCGGATACTCGAATCCGGGCTCACCGGTCTCAATGAGCGAACCGGCGGGGTGGCGCTTTCGGCTTGACACATCTTGAGCTTTCAGTCATACAGGGAAGCGTCTATCAGAGACATTTCGTCAGTATAGTGATAACCCCCGAACCTGAAAAGATACAAGATGGAACCGACATCCGATCCGGAACGCGACAAGCTTATCCGCGAAAACCATCACCTGAAAGAAACCATCGCGGCCATGCGCCGCCAGATCGACGACATGGTGGAGAACCAGGCGGCTGAAACCCAACGGGTTAAGGCGGAGTACGAGGATCGCCTGGATGATATGCGGATTGTGGTGGACCGTCAGCGGGACGAAATGGAGGCCGCTCAGTCCCGGGCCGAAGAGGCCCATCGGGATGACGTAGCCCAGGCCCATCGGGAGATGGAGCACCTCAAGAACACCATCGTCGAGCAGCGGGAGGCGATGGAGCTGATGAAGTTCGAGCGGGTGGAGATCGAGCAGAAGGCCAGGTCCGAGGCCCAGGCGGAGATCGATCAGCTCAAGGACACCCTCAACAGTCAGCTCGCGGAAATGGAGCTGATGAAGTTCGACCGGCTGGAGGTGGAGCAGAAGGCATCGGCGGCTGAGCGGGATGAAGGGACTCACCTGAAAGGGACCCTGGTGGCCCTCCGGGATGAGCTGGAGGCCACCCGGGCGGAATACGAAGACCGGATCAATGCGATCAAGCAGGACGCGGCGGACGAAATCAACCAGCTCCGGGAGACCATCGCGGCCCTGCGAGAGCGACTGGAGGGACCCCATGCAAGAGACTAACGACCGGATTGCCCCCCGCGAGACCGGGGTGGTCACCGGTGGCGGCAACGGAGAATCACGGGCGGAGGTCCTGCTCAACATCTCCCAGACCATGGCTGCTTACGAGACCTTAGACGAGATGCTCGAAGCGCTTGTGGACATCATCATCGGGGAGGTGAACGCCGAGCGGGGGACCATCTTTCTCCATGACAAGGAGACCGACGAGCTCTATTCCCGAGTGGCCCGGGGCAACACCCAGCGGGAGATCCGGCTTCTGGAAAAAAACGGCGTGGCCGGCCATGTCTTTACCACCGGCCAGGGGATGATCGTCCTTGACGCTTATCAGAACAAGTACTTCGAACGGAGCATCGACGAGAAGACCGGCTATGTCACCAAAAGCATCCTCTGCGCTCCCATCCGGACCGTCAAGGGGGACGTCATCGGCGTGGCCCAGGCATTAAATAAGCGTCAGGGGCGGTTCACCCAGGATGATCTGGCCCTCCTCACCGCCATGACCACTCAGGCGGCGGTGGCGCTTCAGACCATCCAGTTCGTGGAGAAGATCAAAAAGAGCCGGGACCAGGAGATGGAGTTCTTCAAAGTGGTCTCCGACGTCATCTCGGAGATCGAGCTCAATACCGTCCTCCAGAAGGTGATGTCCCAGGCCACGAAGCTCTTGAACGCCGAGCGGTCCACCCTGTTTTTAAACGATGAAAAGACCCATGAGCTCTTCTCCCGGGTGGGCGGTGGGCTCGAGACCGAGATCCGGCTCCCCAACCACCTGGGCATCGCCGGGACGGTGTTTACTTCGGGCAGGTCGGTCAACATCCCCTATGCTTATGCCGATCTCCGGTTCAATCCTGCTTTCGACCGCAAGACCGGGTTTTTTACCCGCTCCATCCTCTGTGTCCCCGTCATCAACAAGGACGGCCGGACCATCGGCGTAACCCAGGTCCTGAACAAGCGGGGCGGCCCTTTCACCGAGGAAGACGAGTTCCGGCTTCGGACCTTCACCGGCCAGATTGCCATCGCTTTAGAAAACGCCAAGCTCTTCAACGAAATCCAGAACATGAAGAATTACAGCGAGTCCATGTTGGAGAGCATGACCAACGGCGTGATCACCGTGGACGAGGAGGGGAAGATCATCACCTGCAACCACGCCGGCCTGAAGATCATGGGCATTGTCACGAGGGACATCCTCGACCAGAAAGCCGATACTTTTTTCGTGGATGACAACGCCTGGATTCTGGAGAAGCTCAAGCGGGTCCGGGAGACCCAGGAGTCGGAAGTGATCATGGACAAGGAGATGACCTTCGGCGACCGCCGGAAGTCGGTGAACCTCACGTTTCACCCCCTGGTCAGCGCCGAGGAAAAACAGCTCGGCGTGATGATCATGATGGAGGACATCAGCAACGAAAAGCGGATGAAATCCACCATGTCCCTCTACATGGACGCCGGGATCGCGGATCAGTTGCTGGAGGGCGGGGAGGTCAGCGGTAAGAGCACCGTGGCCACCGTGCTCTTTTCGGATATCCGGGGGTTTACAACCCTCACCGAAGAGCTGGGGCCCCAGGGGACCGTCTCGCTGTTAAACGAGTATTTCACCATCATGGTCGATTGCATCCAGCGGGAAAAGGGGATGCTTGACAAGTTCATCGGGGATGCCATCATGGCGGGCTTCGGTGTGCCGAGGTCCCTGGGCGACGATGAGGACCGGGCCATGCGGGCGGCCATCGCCATGATCACCGAGCTCGACGTCTGGAACGCCACTCGAATCTCCCACGGGAAACGGCCGCTGGACATGGGCATCGGGATCAACACCGACATGGTGGTCACCGGAAACATCGGCTCCCCCAAGCGGATGAACTACACCATGATCGGCGACGGCGTGAACCTGGCCTCCCGGCTGGAAAGCGCCTGCAAGCAGTACCAGACCCGGATTCTCATCAGCGAGATGACCCGGCGGAAGCTCCGGGGGATTTACCGGACCCGAGAGGTGGACCGGGTGGTGGTCAAGGGGAAGACCGAGCCGGTGGAGATCTACGAGGTCCTCGACTACCACACCGAGGAGTCCTTCCCCAATCTCGTTGAGGTGATCAACCTGTTCCGGGAGGGCCTTACCCAGTACCGCCGGGGCAACTGGGACAAGGCCATCTCGGTCTTTCAGGAAGCCCTGGCCTCCAATCCCCAGGACAAGGTCTCCCGGATGTACGTGGAGCGGTGCCAACACCTGAAAACCAATCCTCCGGAAGATGACTGGCAGGGGGTCTGGGTGATGAAAACCAAGTAACGCCTCAGGCCTCCTTCTATCGCGTCTTCAGTTCAGCGTCACATGAGGCCGCCTGTCGCTTATCCGATCGAATGATGGTCAGGGGCTCGGCCCCCCAGATGTCCCGGTTGTACTCCCGGATGGTCCGGTCGGATGAGAACTTGCCGATCCGGGCCACGTTAGCCATGGCGGTCCGGGTCCAGGCGTCGGTTTCCCGATAACGGGCGTCAACGGCCATCTGAGCGGCGTGGTAGGCGGCGAAATCGGCCAGCACGAAGTACCGGTCATTGCCCAAAAGGCTGTCCACCAGCGGCTGGAACAGGTCCGGGGTTTCCGGATTGAAAAAGCCGGACGAGATCAGGTCGATGGCCTTTTTAAGCACCTCGTCGCCGTCATAATAGGATCGCGGATCGTAGCTTTCCGCCCCCTCGGCCACCTCGTCGGCGGTGAGCCCGAAGATGAAGATGTTCTCCTCCCCCACCTCCTCGGCGATCTCGATGTTGGCTCCGTCAAGAGTCCCCACGGTCACGGCGCCGTTCAGCGCGAACTTCATGTTGGAAGTCCCCGATGCCTCGTATCCGGCGGTGGAGATCTGTTCCGAGACATCGGCGGCCGGAAAGATCCGTTCTGCCAGGGTGACCCGGTAGTTGGGCAGAAAGGCCACCTTGAGGATGTCCCGGGTGGAGCCATCCCGGTTGATCATGTCGGCCACGTGGCAGATGAGCCGGATTACCAGCTTGGCCATGAAATAGCCCGGCGCCGCCTTCCCGCCGAAAAAAAACGTCCGGGGATGGATTTCGAAGCCGTCCGATTTCTTGAGCCGGAGCCAGAGATAGATCACATGAAGGATGTTCAGAAGCTGGCGCTTGTACTCGTGAATCCGCTTGACCTGAACGTCGAAGATGCTGGTTTCGTCGATGGTCACGCCGGTGAGCCGAGCGGTATGCCCCGCCAGTTCGGCCTTGTTCTCCTGCTTGGCGGCCACCCACCTCGCTCGGAATTGGTCATCCCCGGTCAAATCCTCCAGCTCCCGGAGCCGGTCCAGGTCGGTCACCCAGTCGTCGCCGATATATTCCGTGATGAGTTGGGCCAGCCGGGGGTTGGCCATGAGAAGCCATCGCCGGGGGGTGATCCCGTTGGTCTTGTTGTTGAAACGATCCGGAAACATCTCGGCGAAGTCCCGCAAGGCCCGCTCCCGGATCAACCGGCTGTGAAGCGCGGCCACCCCGTTGACGGAATGGGAGCCCACGATGGCCAGATGGGCCATTCTGATCTTCTTCTCCCCCTCCTCCTCGATGAATGACATTTCCCGCATCCGGCGCTTGTTCCCCACGAAAAAGGCGGAGACATCCCGGAGAAACCGGCGGTTGATCTCGTAGATAATCGACAGGTGCCGGGGCAGCAGACGCTCGAACATCGAGATGGGCCATTTTTCCAGGGCCTCGGCCAGCAAAGTGTGGTTGGTAAACGCGCAGGTCCGGATAGTGATGTCCCAGGCCCGGTCCCAGGGCAGCCCGTGCTCGTCGATCAACAGCCGCATCAGCTCGACCACCGCCAGTGAGGGGTGAGTGTCGTTCATGTGGATGGCGACTTTGTCGGGAAAGGCGTCGAAGGTGTCGTGGTTGACCCGGTACCGGTCGATGATGTCCTGGACGGAGCAGGAGACGAAGAAATACTGCTGTTTCAGGCGGAGCTCCCGGCCGGCGCTGATCTGGTCGTTCGGATAGAGGACCTTGGAGATGGTTTCGGACGAGTACTTCTCCTCCACCGCCTTCAAATAGTCGCCGTCCTGGAAGTACTGGAGGTCGAACTCGTTGGTGGCACGGGCCGACCAGAGCCGGAGGGTGTTGACGGTGTTATTGCCATAGCCCGCGATGGGGGTGTCATAGGGTATCCCGATGATCTCCTCGGCATCGACCCACTCGACCGTGACGGTTCCGTCGTCCTCGTCGGTCTCCTCTTCGAGGCGGCCGCCGAACCGGACCGTCTTGCTCTTCTCCGGGCGGGCGATCTCCCACGGGTTGCCGTACTTCAGCCAGAGCTCCGGCTGCTCCACCTGGCCCAGGTTCCGGATTACCTGCTCGAAAATCCCGAATTCATAGCGAATCCCATAGCCACAGGCCGGCAGCTCCAGAGTGGCCAGAGAGTCCAGGAAGCAGGCCGCCAGCCGGCCGAGGCCGCCGTTGCCCAGTCCCATGTCCGGCTCCTGCTCCACCACCAGGTCCATATCGATTTGCAGCTCCCGCATGGCCTCGACCGTCTCCTCATACATCCCCAGGTTGATCAGGTTGTTGATGAGGGCCCGGCCCATGAGATACTCGGCGGACAGATAGTAGATCCGCTTGACATTATGGGTGTAATACATCTGCTGAGTCCGGATCCACCGCTCTATGAGGCGATCCCGGGCGGTCAGGGCCAGGGACTCGTAGAGATCCCTCACGGTGGCCGTGTACTGGTCCTTGGAAAGGGAGTATTCCAGGTGATTGGCAAAGGAAAGCTGGATGCTTCGAGAATCCATCCCCTTGAGGAACAGCCCCCAGCTTTTGAACAGCTCGCTGTTTTCCATATCGGGTTCTCCGTCGTTTTGGGTGGTTGCCGCCGTTTCGGCCAATGGTTTTGGTTGCCGTTATTCGAAAATCTTGCCGGGGTTCATCAGCCCCCTGGGGTCGATGAGCCCTTTGATCCGCCGCATCAGCTCGTACCCGCCGCCGTGTTCCCGAGCCATGAACCGCCGCTTGCCGATCCCGACCCCATGCTCGCCGGTACAGGTTCCGCCGGCGTCGATGGCCCGGATAACGATGGCCTCGTTGACCGCCTCCAGGGCGGCCCATCCGGCCCGGTCGTCGGGGTCGCCGACCATGACCACGTGGAGGTTTCCGTCTCCGGCGTGGCCGAAGACATAGCCGATCACTCCCCGACCATCCACCTGCTCCTGAGCGAAGGCGATCATCTCCGGGTACCGGGAGATGGGGACGGCCGCGTCCACGATCAGGGTGGAAAGCCCCGGATGAGCCCGGTGGATGGTCTCCCAGGCCTCGTGCCTCGCCCGCCAGAGCTCCTGGCGCTCGGCCTCGGTCGTCCCGGTCCGGAAGTCGGCCGCCCCGCAATCCTCACAGAGCTCCCGGGCCAGAGCCGCCGTCTCTTTCAACGCCTCGGGGCTGACCCCGTGGAATTCGCAGAACAACGAGGGCACCTCCGGCAGCCCCAGCCCCTTTTCGGAATTCATCAACCGGATGAGGGGCGGCGGGAGGAGCTCGAGGGCCGCCGGCGAGAGACCGGCCCCCATCATCACCGCAACCGCTTCTGACGCGGCGGCCAGCTCCCGAAAGGTGGCAATGGCGGCCAGGTGGTGAGCGGGAATCCCGGCCAGGCGGAGGGTTGCTTCGGTCACCACCCCCAGGGTTCCCTCGGCCCCCACGAAAAGCCGGGTGAGGTCATAGCCGGCGGACGATTTGCTCGCCCGGCAGCCGGTGTGAATCACCTCCCCGCCGGGCAGAACCACCTCCAGCCGCATCACGTAGTCCCGGGTGGCCCCGTACCGGACCGTCTGGACCCCCGAAGCGTTGTTGGCGATCATCCCGCCGATGGTGGCGTCGGCTCCGGGGTCCGGCGGGAAAAAGAGGCCGTGACGGCCGGTCTCCCGGTTCAAAGTCTTTCGGAGCACCCCCGGCTGGACATCGGCCTGGAGGTCTTCCGGCCGGATGTCAAGAATCCGGTCCATCCGGGTCATGTCCATGACCAGCCCGCCGGCGGTGGGCACGGGATTGCCTTCGGTGGAGGTCCCGGCTCCCCAGGGAGTGACGGGGATGTTTTCGGCATCGGACCAGGCGAGGATCTCCGAGACCTCGGCGGTGCTCACCGGCCAGATAATCCCACTGGGCAGGGTTCCCCGGTGGGGAGAGATGTCCCGGGTGTGGAGCTCGCGGGCCGACTGGCCCGTGGAAAACCGGTCCGGGGCCACCATCGCGGTCAGGGCGTCGATCTGAGAAAGGGTCAATGGTCTCATCTATCCGCCTTTTGCATCCATGGCCGGAAACCCTTGATCGGGTCTCCGGCCGGGTTAGAGAATCAGCCGCTGGGGGTCGCAGACCTCCCGGAGAATCCGGAGCTCCTCAGAGGTGGGCGCCGGGACGGGCTCGGCCCGAAAGATGTCCACGGCAAAGCCCATCCGGCCGGTCACCTCGTCGGCGGTCTCGCCGGGGTAGATGCCGGCCAGGTACATCCGCCGGGTCGTCTCATCGAACCGCATCACGGCCCGGTCACAGACCACGGCCCGGGGGCCGCCCTCGGGAAGCCCGGCCGCCTTTCGAGCACCGGGGCCGTCCAGGTGGCCGGGGCTGGTGAGGTAATCGAGCCGGTCCACGAATTTCCGCCGTTCGAGCCGCATGAAGATGATGGTCCGGGGCACGGACGAGGCCACGTCACAGGCGCCGCCACTGCCGGCGAACCGGACCGTGGGCGCGGCATAGTCGCCGATGGCGGTGGAGTTGAGGTTCCCGTAAGGGTCGATCTGGGCCGCGCCCAGAATGCCCACCACTCGCGCCCCGGTCTTGGGGTTCTGCATGGTGGCAAAGGCGTCGAGGAGCCCGCCGTGGAATGCCGCGCCCGCCATCACCCGAGGGTCCGCCACCGCCAGGGGGATTTCGTCGAGCCGGGAATCAACCGCCCCGGTCTCGAAGAAGATCACGGCGTCGGGGGCGTGGATGTGCTTGGCGGCCGCCGCCGCCAGCATCGAAATCCCGGTGCCGCAGAAGACCACCTCCCCGTTTCGGATCTCCCGGGCCGCGACAACGGCCATCATCTCCCGAGCGGTGTAATCCATCTTGCCCTCTATCGCCGGTCCAGACCGACGGCATAGCCGGTTTCCGGGTCGGCCCGGAGCCGGTCGAGCCGGCCGGGCCCCACTCGGGCCAGCAAGGCCGCATGGTCCGGAAGCTCCCGAACGTGGGCATCGAGATAGGCCGCATACCGGTCGTCGTCCCGGGCGGCTTCGGCATAAGCCTTCAGGTAAACCGGATCGTAATCATAAACCCCGTAGCAGGCCGTGGGATAGGCCCCATAATGAACCGGGACCACGGCATCGACGTGGATAAACGGGATCGCGTTCCGGTCCGGGGCGGCCCGGAGCGTCTCCGGCGTCACCAGAGTTTCGCAGGTCACCACCAGATGCCGCGCCGCTTTGGCCTGCTCCACGTCGGCAAAGGGGAGCCCGTCGATCCGGACATTGCCCCGGGGATCAGCGGCCTGGGCGTGGATGATCGTCACGTCGGGCGTCAGAGCCGGCACCAGAACGATTTTCTCGACGGCGTCCGAGGCGGCAAACGGGTTGTCGATCACCACGAGCTTCCGGTCCGGGAGCTGGGGGTCATCCCGCCGGACCGCTTCGGAAAACCCCCACCGGGCAAGGATATCGGTCCCGAGCCCCGAGCGGGTGGGGAGAAAGGGCACTCCCATGGCCCCGGCCAGGTACCGGAGGGCCATCTGGTAGTTGGAATAATCCTCGCAGCCGATGGCGCCGGTCTCCACCGCCTTCCGGAACCGGATCGCGGTGGGAGCAAAAATCCCGCTCCCGCCGTAGGCGATCTCCACCCGGCGGACGCAGCCGGCCCCGATGAGCTCGTCGGCGCCCTGGCCGTTGGAGTGGGCCGACAGGTGAAGGCCGTCGATCCCCTGGCGGATGATCTCGTGGACCGCCGCCATGGGATTCCGGTTGATCGTGAACCCGCCGATGGACAGGTGGCATCCTGGCGTCACGAAACGGCGGACCGCCGTGGCCGGATCGATCACCTTGTCACGGCGTCCAGGTTCATCCGACCCCGTCATGTCCGCCTCCGTAAATGGCCAATTTGACCCAAGCCCTCAGTCCTCAGTGCTCAGTCGAGGGCAACCACGGGGGGTTGCCCCTACAATTAGCGCGACCCGTAGGGGCAGGCCCCCGTGCCTGCCCTGTCCTTACAACCGGCGCCCCTCAGTCCTCAGCACTAATGCATTTTCACGATAA
>CAZWGY010000123.1:0-11313 GCA_964633575.1 uncultured Desulfobacteraceae bacterium | reverse complement strand
GAGTCGGCATCATAGCCCTGGCCAAAGAGCGCGGCGTAGGCGTGGTTGGCGTTCCTTCGAGTGGCGGTCCAGAGGTTGTTGTCCAGGAAAGGCCCACCACCGGCCACGATGATCGCCTTCTTGGCCCGCTGGGCGGTCACGGTTGTCGAGTCGGCAAAGGTGATGGCGTCCGGTAAAACATCGGTCTCCGAGGCGCTGTTGGAAACCTTCAGGTCATAGACGGTCGCGGCCCCCGGGTCGGGGACCGTGACGCGGAGGGTCCCGGCGTCGTCCACGGTAACCGGCCAGATATAGGTTTCCGATCCGCCTGTCGGGATGACGTAAACACTGGGTGAGGACCCAAATGATCCAGCGTCGAATCCCAACCCACGGACACTTACATCCAGATCTCCACCGATGGCCCCATAGCAGGGGTAGACCGAATCAATGGACACACCCGACTGATCATCTTGAACCGTAACGGAAATGTTGGCGATGTTCAGCCCGCTATAGCTTGGATCGTTACTGCGAACGACCGATGTAAGCACCTGGCTCTTCTGATCCCCGTCAAGCGTTGCGTCGGCCTCGGCCCGGATGGTGACATCGATGCCGGTTGTCCAATTGGTGTCATCGAAAATAAGAGTAAGATTATTTGCCCGGTTGCCGTTTCCATCCACCAAGGTGAACTCGCCGGGATTGGTGGTCGTCAGATCGATGGACACATCAGCGACGGGGGCTTTGGTAAGCTTCAGAGTGAAATCCGCCTGGCCGTCCGGCTCGGCCACGGACAGCGATAGTGGAACAATGGAGACGTTGTTGACGATAGAAAAGAGGCTTTGAACACTTCCTTTGGAAGGATCGTCAACGGGTTCTATCTTAAGCGCTGCGTTGACCGCCCCGCCACCCGTAACAGTCCATTGAAAATCTCCGTCATTGGGGGTCGAAACCGCTAATGTCTCGAAGCTGCCCAATTGACCGCCATGCCGGGATAAAGAAATGGTGACGTTTCCGGTTATGCCGGCCGGATCCCACGTAATGGGCATCACCGCATCAAGATTCCATTTCGACGATTGGATCGGCTTTAAAATGGTCAAATGATCCGGCAGTTGCTGTTGTCCCCCACGCACAGCCCGAACATATCGTGAAAGAGACTTATCGAATTTATGAATGTATCCTTGATCGAAATCCACGTCCCAGGCATCCACTTTAAGATAGGCATCGGAAGAAGAAGACCAGTATTCCCTGGAGTATATATCCGGACTATCCATAAAGGCGACAATGTCAATTGCTGGTTCTCTCCGACGGCGGTCGACAATGGATGCCAGTTCCTTGACTGTGGGCATCCGCCAGTCATTATATCCGGCCAGCAATAGCGACTCGCAATAGATTAGGCCATCCTCCCAATTCAACTCGTCAGGACTGCTGCTCTGCTGCCACATAAGCCCGGTCCGGCTATCGGTCACTGTTCCATCTCCGTTGGTGATAAAAAAGTGCTCACTTGAGTTATAGCGAGTGCCACGAACGGCGCGGACACGGAGATAGCTATCCTTCGTATAATGGCTAACCCAGCCGTTGTTGAAATTTACGCCCCATGTAGACGCTGGTGAACCGGTGAAAAACGAGGACGGCCGGTACGTGTCCCAGTCCGTATTGGTGTTCGGAAAAAAATCCTGGTCTATCGCTGGATCATATTTGCCAAAATCCAAAATGGAGAGTAACTCTTCAACCGTCGGCATCCGCCAGTCTGAATAGCCGCCAAAAACTTGGGAATTGAGGGTGTTGATAAAATCTTCGGTATCCGTTCCATCGCCTGGCGTACCCGGATCGCCTCCGTTAGTATCAGGATTACTGTCATACCAAGTGTAACCATTGTCCTTGTCGTGAATAGACCCGTCATCCGTTTTCACTTCCCAGATCAGCCCAGTGATGTTATCCCGAACCATACTCCAGTTTGTCGCAGAATTGGGTAAATCATTTCCACTCGCATCCAGCTTCGTATAAGATTTCGTGTTAATGGTATAGTTTGCGTCTTGGCCGAAAAAAGGTTCTCCCGACGAAGGGCATGTTATACTAGCAAAAAAATCATCATAACACTTTGTCTGCCCCGTATCCGGCACTGGCCACGAGAAAGCATTCGAAGCAACCAGACCGACCAAAAGCAACCCAACAACCGACACAGCAATCTGTTTCACCAGAGTACCCCTTTCTATTGATCTCATCAGTTTATCAATTGGGCGTTTTCAGCCCCTTTGCCTGCACCTTCGCCGCCATCAACATCCCGAAAAAGTGTAAACCAGCTCCAAGCGCCATAATCGACTTTCTTTATGGCACCCCAAACCAAGCTTATCGGGATATATGCACTCATGACGGCTCCTATTCGCGATCTTGCACCAAAAGGCAAACCGTTAATATTTTTGGCCTTTAGGAGACCAGAGAGACTAATTGGCTCAAAGGCTAATCAAAGCCAGGAGTTGATTAAACGCCACGAGAAACGTTCGGCCTATATCTAAAAACACCCTTACGGGAAAACGAGCTTCTCATTCCCGCCAGTTTTCCAGAAGCAAACCTCCGACACGCTTGAATTCATTCGTGTTGGATGTGACTACCGTAAGTCCATGAGCCAGGGCGGTTCCGGCAATTAACACATCGTAGCAGCCGATTGGTGAACCTTGGCGCCGCAAAGCGGCCCGGATATTTCCAGCAGCTTTCGCGTCCGGATCTCCAAACGGCAATATCTGAATAGTGGCAAGAAACGCTCGAATGACGGGCAAAATCTTTTGAACCCGTCCGGGATTGAGCCGCAATCCATACTCGATCTCCATCGTGGAGATCGAAGAAACAAATATCAGGCTGGGTGCTGTTCCTTTGACCCGCTTCAAAACGGACGGCTGCCCCTTCACAAAATCACTGATGGTACAGGTATCGAGCAGATAGCTCATGATAAGGGATCCTCGTTCGGCTCCGACAGCTCGCTACGCTCCGCTTCAAAAGGCGGGAAATCCGGTTCTCCCAAATAGTCTTGGATGATCTCCGGCCAATCGGATGGCGTGGCTGTCTGATTCACCGGTTCCGAAGTCTGGCTTGTCGCTTTTTTTCTCATGAATTCGACGAAATCCAGGACCTCTCGCATGATCGGCTCCGGTAGTGCTTTGACGTTTTCGTAGATTTCATTTGCCGTGCTCATCTTCCCTCCTTCCATGGCCTCTTTATTCTCTTTTTTCAGCCGCTCCGGCGATTCATTATACACCATCCGCATGACCCGTTTTCAACTTCTTTGTGTTCATCCATAAATGGCCGTTTTGCCAGATGTCAAACAAGGGTTTCCCCGATGCGATGGAAACCGCCTCCAATCGCCATAATCGACCATGAGTATGGCACCCCAAACCAAGCTTATCGGGATATATGCACTCATGACGGCTCCTATACCCGATCCCGCCCCAAAAGGCAAGCCAATCCGGGCTGACGGCCTACCGGTCCGTTGACAGCTCGCGGTCCGCGTGGTAGATAGCCCAGGATGAAAGAACGATTCGATCAGATAGTCGCCCAGATCGGCGACGTGATTTTCGGCAAGGAACCCGAGATCCGCCTGGCCCTGGCCTGCCTGTTTGCCCGGGGCCATCTCCTCATCGAGGACCTCCCCGGCATCGGGAAGACCACTCTGGCCAAGGTCCTGTCCAAGTGCCTGGGGCTTGAGTTCCGCCGGGTCCAGTTCACCAGCGACATGCTCCCCGGCGATATCCTGGGGGTCTCCGTCTTTGACCAGAACAGCGGGACCTTTGCCTTTCACCCCGGCCCGATCTTCACTCAGGTCCTCTTGGCCGATGAGATCAACCGGGCCACGCCCAAGACCCAGAGCGCCCTGCTGGAGGCCATGGAGGAGGGTCAGGTGACGGTCGAGGGCCAGACCCGGCGGCTGCCCGTCCCGTTTTTCGTGATCGCCACCCAGAATCCCCTGGAGCAGGCCGGGACCTTTCCTCTCCCCGAATCCCAGCTCGACCGGTTTTTGATGCGGATCGAGATCGGTTATCCGGGCCGGGCGGCGGAAAAGCACCTTCTCCGGGAGGCCGGAACCCAGGAGATGGTCGCGGCCATGGATTCGTGCATGTTACGGGAGGACGTGATCGAGATCCAGGAATCGGTGGAGCGGGTCAATGTATCGGACGCCTTTCTCGACTACCTCCAGGATCTCCTCACCTTTACCCGGACGGCGCCGTATTTCCATGTGGGCCTTTCCCCCCGGGCCGGGATCGCGTTGTTGCGGGCGGTCCGGTCGTGGGCCTACCTCCACGGCCGGGATCATGTCATTCCCGAGGATCTCCAGACGGTCATGCCCTGGGTGGTGAGCCACCGCCTTCGAGCGGCCGAGGACCGGGGCGAGATCCCTCGGGACAAGCTGGTCTCGATGCTGATGGAAGTCCCCATCCCGTGAGCCGGCGGGTGATCCGAATGGGTCCATGTCCGGCTCCGCCCCGGTCCGCCGGCCGCCGTTTTTCATGAGGTTTCCCCGTTTTGGCCTGATCGAGCGTTTCCGCCGCCGGGTTCCGCCGATCGACCGGCTGCCGGTGACTCTGGACCGGAAGCGGATTTACATCCTGCCCACCCGTCACGGGCTGCTCTTCATCACCGTCCTGCTGGCCATGCTGATGGGGTCCATCAATTACAACAACAACCTCGGATTTCTCCTGACCTTTCTGCTGGGGGGGATGGCCTTTATCTCGATCCTCTACACGGCCCGGAACCTGTCCGGCGTGACGGTCCTGTCGGCGTTGGGGGGACCGGTTTTCGCCGGGGAGCGGGCGACGGTGAAGGTTCAGGTCCGGGAGCCGGCTCCGGTCCGGCCGTCGATCCGGTTTGAGCTTCCTGACGGCGAGCCGGCCGGGGTCAGCCTCGACCCGGAGGAGACGGCTCAGGTGAAAATCGAGTTGAAAACCCGGCGGCGGGGGATTTTGAGGCCCGGCCCGCTGGTGGTTTCGACCCGGTACCCGCTGGGGATTTTCCGGGCCTGGGCCCGGCCTCACCCGCCGGTGGAAATCCCGGTTTACCCCAAGCCGGCTCCGGGGCCGTTCACTCTTACCGCCGGCGGCGACCGGCGGGGTGACGACGGTGAGGGGGGCGGGATCGGGGCGGAGGATTTCGAGGGCTTGCGGTCCTATCAGGCGGGGGACCCCATCCAGCACATCTCCTGGAAGACCCTGTCCCGGGGGCAGGGGGTTCACACGAAGGTTTTTACCGGGACGACGGGAGCGGCGGTGACCGTCGATTGGGCGGCAACGGCGGGTGGCGACATCGAGGGGCGGCTTGCCCGGATGTGTCACCTGGTCCTGGAGGCCGACCGCCGGCACCTGGTTTACGGGCTCCGGCTTCCCGGCCGGGAGCTCCCGCCGGACCGGGGCACCCCTCATCTTCACCGCTGTCTGACGGCGCTGGCGAGGTTCGGATCGGATGGCGACTGACCCGCCCGTCTTCCGGGCCGCGCCCCACGTATCGGCCATCATCGTCGCCCTGGTAGTGGCCATCGCTCCCCACGTCTTCCGGCTGCCGCCGATCATCGTGGTCTGGTGCGCCGGGCTCTGGGGATATGCCTTCTACGCCGCAAGGCACCACCGGCGGCCGCCGTCGGCCACCATCCGCACGGGCCTGACGGTTCTGGGAGCGGGGCTCGTCCTGTTCTCCTTCGGCCGGAACATCGGGCCGAACGCCTACGTGGGGCTCATGGCGGTGATGGCGGGGCTCAAGCCGCTGGAAATCCGGACCCACCGGGACCGGACGGTGACCCTCTTTCTGGCCTACTTTATCGTCATCACCAGCCTCTTCACCTACGAAAACCTGGCCATGACCCTCTACATGGCCCTGTCGGTTCTCCTGACCACGGCGATCCTGGTCCGGATCAATCACCCGGAAGGGTCTCCGTCGGGCCACTTCCGGCTGGCCGGGCGGATGATGGCCCAGGCGCTCCCCCTGACTTTGATCCTCTTTTTTCTGTTTCCCCGGATTCAGGGAAGTCTCTGGGGGGTTCCCTGGGACTCGGCCGGCCGGACCGGGTTTTCCGACACCCTGAGCCCCGGCAGCGTCACATCCCTGGTCCAGAGCGAGGAGATCGCCTTCCGGGCCGAGTTCCGGGAGGAAATGCCGCCGAGGCGGGACCGGTACTTTCGGGGGATCGTCTATCACGACTTTGACGGGCGGACCTGGCGGTGGCGGTTCCGGGCTTCGCTGCCGCTTTCGGAGATCAACGGGACGGAGCGCTACGACTACACCATCAGCCTGGAGCCTCACCAGCGCCGGTGGCTTTTTTCCCTGGAGCTCCCGGCGGCGGCGCCCGGCGGTGCCCGGATGTTTTCCGATCACACTCTGTTTTACCGGAGCCGGGTTCGTCAAAAGCTCGGCTACCGGCTCACCTCGTACACGGACGCGGAGACCGGCTTGCGGATCGCCCGGGAGTCGGTGGAGCTGGCCCTTCCGCCGGACGTCAATCCCCGGACCCGGGCTCTGGCCCGGCGCTGGGCGGACGAGCTGGTGGCGCCGGGGGAGATCGTCGAGCGGGCGTTGGCTCATTTCCGGGAAAACGAGTTCTTCTACACCCTCAACCCGCCCCGGCTGGGCGACGATCCCATCGACCGGTTTCTGTTCGAGACCCGGCGGGGCTATTGCGAGCACTATGCGTCCGCTTTCGCGGTCCTCATGCGGGCCGCCGGGGTTCCGGCCCGGGTGGTGGGCGGCTATCAGGGGGGCGATGTCAACACCTATGGGAGCTACCTGGTCGTCCGGCAGTCGGACGCTCATGCCTGGACCGAGGTCTGGCTGGCGGGCCGGGGCTGGGTCCGGGTGGACCCCACGGCGGCGGTGTCTCCGGCCCGGATCGAGCAGGGGGTGGCCGCGTCGGTTTCGGCGGACGAGCTCCCGGCCTTTCTCCGGTCGGTCCGGGAAGGATCGCTTAGGGCCTACTTCGATGCGGCCCGGGAGGGCTGGGACTGGCTGAGCACCCGGTGGGACATCCTCTTTGCGGGGTATTCCTTTGAGCAGCAGCGGGCCGTCCTGAAGCAACTGGGGATCGACGTCCGGTCCTGGCGGGGACCGGCCCAGGCCCTCCTGCTGGCCCTCTTGGGAGTGGGGCTTCTGGCGGGGCTTTACGGAGTAGTCATTTTTCGGCGGCGGACTCCCAAGGTCGCCCCGGCGGTGGCGGCCTATAACCGGTTCTGCGAGAAGCTCGCCCGGGTCGGCCTCCCCCGGCCGCCTTCCATGGGCCCGGCCGACTACGCGATCCACGTGGCCGCCGCCCGCCCCGACCTTCAAAAGGAGACGGGCGAGATCATCGACCGATACATCCGAATCCGGTATGGTCCCGGCGGCGACGAGGCGGCCCTGGCCCGGCGGGTCCGCGAATTCAAACCCGGCCGGAAAGCTTAACGCGGTCTTAAGACGGAATCAGGTTGGTTTCGAACTCGGGGGGATGATCAATCTGGTTTTTGACAAAGCAGGAGTCGATCATCCGGAGGACCACCGCCTGGTATTTCTCCGGAAAGCCGGGGGGCAGGGTCAGGTCCGAGACGATCCGGGTGTACCGCTTCTCCTTTTCGTCGTAGTGAGCGGTGCTTCGGAAGGCCATCCCCTCGGTGGGGATGTTCCGGGCCCGGCAGAGCTCCCGGAAATAGATGGCCGAACAGGTGGCCAGGGATGCCAGGAAGAGGTCCGAGGGCGTCGGGCCGGTGTCCTCGCCCCCCTCGTCGGAGGGCAAATCCACCGGGATTTCGTGCGGGCCGATGGCGGCGGTGACCTTGTAGCCGCCATTGAAGTTTAAATCGATGGTGGTGCTCAAAATGAGTCTCCGTGGGGTGTTGGGGTTGATGGGTCGGGCGAGATGACCGGCTACTTCCGGCCCCCTTCCCAATGAGGGCAGGACGCCACCGCGTCGGGACGGCCGCTTTCGCAGATCGGCCAGAGCTCGGGGGTAATCCGGCCGTCGCGGATGTGGCGGTGGACGTAACGGCAAAAGGTGGGCCGGACCCCGCCGAGGATGCTTTCGACGATCTCGACGGCGCCGGCGTCCCCGACCGGGTATCTTTCACCAAAGGCGTTCTGGTGCATCCGGTCCACGTCGAGGTAGAGGTCGATGAGGACGGCGGCCACCTGGGTGATGTACTGGTCAAAGTAGACGCTCCGCTCGTAATCCTGAATCACGAAAAAATTCTGCTGCCGGCTTCGGTAGAGGCGGACGAGCCCGACGTTGACGAGATAACCGACTCCGGCCAGGCCCAGCCCGTAAAGCCAGAGGGCCGTGTTCGACAGGCTGAAAACCTGAGCCACGGTGGCCCCGCCGGCGGCTCCGCCGATGGCCATGGCCGGCAGGGACTTGAGGACGTCCCGGGCCTTGCTCCCGAAGGCCATGTAATCCTGAACCGATTCGAGAAAGGCCGACCGGAGCTTCTCGTTGTCCGCGAAGTTGAGCTCCCGCTTTTTGTGGATCACGTCGAGGCTCCGGAAGCAGGCGTCCAGGCTTATGATGGCGTTGGCAACATACCACCGCTCGGCCTCGTCCCCGTCGGCCCGGTCCCGGATTTCCCGGAGGACCGCCTCGGCCACGGTGGCGGCGGTGTTGGAGACCGGATCATCGGACAGCTTCCCGGTTCGGGCCCAGGTCAGCCGGACGGCCGACGGCGGGGGCAAAAGGGCGGTGAAAGGCATGGTGAGGCCTCCACGGGCAAAGGGTTATTGGGTCAGGCTCCCGAAGACGCTTTTGAGGAGATCGGTGGCCCGGGCCGCCGGGTTTTCCCGGATTTTGGCCTCTTCCCGGCCGACCATGACGAAGAGCCCGTCAATGGCCTTTTCGGTGACATAGGCGTTGACATCGAGGTCCGTTTCCCCGATATCGCCCATCCCCGTGGCCTTTGCCAGGGCACCGAGCTGGCCGGCGGTCTTCGAGATCGCCCCGCCATACTGGTCCATGATCGACTGATAGGTCTGAACGGCGTTGACATCGGCCATGGTTTCCTTGACCGTTGGATGGAAGGCCTCCTGAAGGTCACCGGCCGTCTTTTCCCGGAGGTAATCGGTGGCCGCCGTCTCCCCGCCCTTGAGCAGCCCCATGGCGTCTTCGATCTTCAGGTCCTTGATGGCGGCGACGAAGATATCCAGGGCCTCGGGCGCGGCCTTTTCAGCGGCCCGGTTCATCTTGACCTTGAGGTTTTCGAGCATCTCCCCGGCCCCGGCCGTTTTCATGACCGGCTCGATTTTCCGGAGGACCGACGGCAGGGGAATCCGGATGTCCGGGTTCTTTAGAAAGCCGTCCTCCTGGCCCACCTTTTCCACGGCCGTCCGGATGCCCACCCGGAGGGCCTCCTTGAGCCCGTCCGCGGCTCCGGCCGATTCCAGTGCCAGAACGTCGCTCACCGGACCGCCCGCGCAGAGCAGCCCCACCATCACCAATCCGATCCACCGATATCCCATTTGTCGTCTCCTTCCGGGTTTCATATCCCGGCCACCCGTCTGATTAAATGGTCAGAAGCCGATGCCCGTCTTTCAGTATCCGGGTCAGCGGTTCCCCCATGTAAATCACCTCGATGCCCAATTGCATGAGGCGATCACTCACCCCGTAGTTGTCGGCGCAGGCCCGGCAAGCCAGGAGCTCTACCCCGGCCGCCTTCATCTTCTCGATCCGCTCCCCAAGCTCGGCGTCTTCAGCCAGCAGGCGGGCCGACGGCCCCCAAACGATCAGGGTCACCTCATCCCACCATTTTCGGAGCCGGGCATTTGTGGTGTACATGAAGACCATGTTCAGGGCCACATCCCGGTCGGCGGAGGTCCAAAGGACGTACAAGTGGTCGCTTGTCTGGGTCATCCGATCTCCTTTATGCACCATCAGGGTTGATTCGCAAAACCTTGGCCCCCCGGCTTTTCCGGCTCACCAGGTCCATCAGCGCCGTGTTGGCCGACTCGAGGGGATACTCCTGAACTTCGGGCCGGATGTCGGCCTCGGCGGCCAGTGCTAAAAACTCCCGGACATCATCCCGAGCCACGTTGGCCACGCTTTTGATCTCCTTTTCCATCCAGAGGTGAGCGGGATAGTCGATCCCGGCCAGGACCTCCCGGTCATCGACCTCCTTGCCGATGGCGTTGATCACCAGCCGGCCGCCGGGCAAAAGCTGTCGGAGGGCCGCCAGCACCGGCAGCCAGGCCGGAGTGGTGTCGATGACAGCCTGTAAGGGTTCCGGGGGAGCGTCCTCGGTCTCTCCGGCCCAGGCCGCTCCCAGATCCATGGCCAGCTCCCGCTGCCGGGGGTTTCGGGCAAAGACATAGACCGAGGTCTCCGGAAACCGGTGCCGGACCATCTTCAGGACCAGATGGGCGGAGGCCCCGAACCCGGTGAGGCCCAGCCGGTCCCCGTTTCGGATGCCGGTCAGCCGGAGGGATCGGTAGCCGATGGCTCCGGCGCAGAGCAGCGGGGCGGCGTCCAGGTCCGAGATGCCGTCGGGGAGGGGAAAGGCGAACGCATCGGGGATGGTCAGATATTCGGCGTAACCCCCGTCGGCGTCCCGGCCGGTGGCCCGAAATTGGGAACAGAGGTTTTCCAGGCCCTGTTCGCAAAAGGCGCAGGACCCGCAGGCCGAAAAGATCCAGGCAATGCCGACCCGGTCACCGATCCGGTGGGCGGCCGCTCCGTCACCGAGGGCATCCACCCGGCCGACGGCCTGATGACCCGGGATAACCGGAAACCGAGGCGGCGGGGTCCGCCCCTCGATCTCGTCGATCTCGGTATGGCAAACCCCGCAGACCGAAACCCGGACCCGGACCTCGCCCGGCCCCGGCTCCGGATCGGGCAGCTCCCGGAACGTCAACGGGCTCGAGTTTTCACGGAGCCGGCTGAGCCCCTCCAGGACCATTGCCTTCATGCTGTTTCCCTTTTTTTATCCATCCCGCGGCAATCGCGTTCAATCGCCTCTTGCATCGCTTCCAGATCCTCTTTAGGAATGCATCCAACGTACTTTAAGAGCGTTATGCCGGGCACCCCGACATTTTCCGGCTCAGATAGCTGGTCGATGTATTTCAATGCCTTCTCTTGCAATCGGTAAGGGAGCCGTGCCAGCTTTGAAGTGGCCTCTGAAATGATTTTGTCATCCATCTTTTGATTATCTCCGGTTAGCGGAGCTGTCATCCCCACGCTATTCGGTATTACCGCTCCGTAGTATTAAATATGGATTATTTTTTTGATATTGAAAGCTAATTCAAACCGTCGCGTAAGATAACCCGTCGCATACCATTTCATTCTTATCTCACTTATTTACGGCCATGATCATCGTTTGGGCCATTCGTTTCACCCGGCTCATCAAACCCCTCCCC
>CAZWGY010000122.1:0-11334 GCA_964633575.1 uncultured Desulfobacteraceae bacterium | reverse complement strand
TCGTGGAGCAAATCCCCTGGATAAAGCAGTGGCACAACGAGCTTGATCCGGACTTCGAGCTGAGGATGGGCGACTTCTACGCGGGGTTTATCAACGAGGAGCTCCGGGAGATCGGCCGGAACATCCGGGACATCCGTAGCTGGCGGCCGCCCCGCCCGAATCGGGGGCGGAAGGGGAAAGGGAAAGGGAAGGGGAGATAATGGGGCCTGACTCCCCGGCGTATAGGCGTTGCCCCGGACGCCCGGGTCTGGTATTCTTGATCCGTTGAGGGGTTGGCTGAGGGGTTGGCGCGGCAGCGCCATGGCCGCCGGGGATTAAAATCCCAGGCGACGCCTTTATGAAATGGATTGGTTTAAGTTATGAAATTTTCCGATATTGCTGATTCTGTACACATTAACCCTCGAAAGCTGACACATTATGCACTCGATACAGAATCTCCAAAAGGGAAACATAAAGCCGTTTTGTTTGAAAAATTACTTGGATTCACAAAACGAAATTATCCGTGCCTCATCAATCAGATTGAAACGAAAGCAGTACATGCCGAGTGGATTTTTTTCAATGGCGACGTATTCGGGAAACGCTATACTGTAGAAATATTGGCGGAAGGAACAAGAGGCAGAAAAGCCAACATAAAAACAGGATGGATTATTCCTCACGAAACAAGAGAAGCGCACCTGATTACGCTCTACGTTATCAAAAACAGGAGTCAAAATAATGCTGGACATCGGTGATGTAATTGAGCTGATTATCGATATTCCCAAACAAAATCTCCGGGCTGGAATCCAGGGAACCATTGTACACCATCATACGCCGGACGACTATGAAATCGAATTTGTCGATTCGGACGGCGAGACAATCGACCTGGTCGTACTGCGGCCAGAGGATTTCATTGCCGTATGGCGCTCAGAATCCGGCCAGTGGGTAACTGTTCAAGAACAGGTAGCCTCGATCATTGCACGGCTGCCAGATGAAACTGCAATGGAGCTACTCGATTATGCACGCTTTTTATCGGTGAGACGCCATAAATTGGCACGGCAACGCATATCCGCATAGCGCCAAAAGGATCGATCGGGCGAAACTTACCACCTTGAAAATTCACTCAAAAAAACCAGGCTCACCGGGATTTACCAATGACGCTGATCAAAGACCTTATTGACATACCGGAGCGGGTTGGGCGGGACGATTATGTGCTTCGCCTGACCGAAGGGCTCAGGGACCCGGACAAGACGCTCCGGGAGTATGTGGTCACCGACCAACTGGTCAAATGTTTCGACAATGCGCTCCGGTTCATCCGGTCGGCGATGGACAAGCGGACCAGCAAGGGGGCTTATCTTCACGGGAGCTTCGGCAGCGGGAAGAGCCATTTCATGGCGATCCTCCACCTGATTCTCCAGGGCCACACCGGGGCCCGGTCCATCCCCGAGCTCGCCGGTGTCATCGACCGGCACAATCCGTGGATCGAGGGGAAGCGGTTTCTGATGGTTCCCTACCACATGCTCAATTCCCAGAACCTGGAGTCGTCCCTTCTGGGCGGCTATGCCGAGTACGTCCAGGGAATCCATCCGGAGGCGGAGATCCCGGCCGTCTATCTGGCGGAGCCGTTGTTCGCGGATGCCCAGGCGCTTCGGAAACGGATGGGCGACGAGTCCTTTTTCGATGCCTTAAACGAGGCCAACGCCGGGGATGGCGAGGGCTGGGGCGATGTCGAGGGCGGCTGGAATCCCGAGCGGTTCGACCGGGCGGTGTCGGCGCGGCCGGGGGACAAAATCCGACTTCGTTTGGTTACCAATCTGGTCAGAAGTCTTTTCAAATCAACCCAGGAAGTGGCCTGGGCCACCGGCGAGGGGTTCATCCACCTGGACAAGGGGATCGACGTCATCAGCCGGCACGCTCAGAGGCTCGGGTACGATGGGCTGATCCTCTTTCTGGACGAGCTGGTCCTCTGGCTGGCGAGCCGTTCAGCCGATCTCAAGTTCGTCCACAATGAGAGCAACAAGCTCTCGAAGCTGGTGGAGGCCCAGTCGGCGGACCGGCCGGTCCCGGTGATCAGCTTTCTGGCCCGGCAGCGGGACCTCCGGTACCTGGTCGGCAAGGAGGTGAGCGGCGCGGCGGCCCTCAACTGGGGGGACATCCTGGGTCATCTGGACGACCGGTTCGACCTGATCACCCTCGAGGACCGGAACCTTCCGGTGATCGCCCAAAAGCGGATACTGGCCCCCCGGGACAGCGCGGCCGAGGGCGAAATTGGAGCGGCGTTTGAAAAAACCGCTCAGGTCCGGGAGGAGGTCCTTTCGACCTTGTTGACCAGCGATGGGGACCGGGAGATTTTCCGGATGGTCTATCCGTTCAGCCCGGCTCTGGTCCAGACCCTGGTGGCGGTTTCCAGCATGCTCCAGCGGGAGCGGACCGCCCTGAAGGTGATGCTTCAGCTTCTGGTCAACCAGCGGGAGACCCTCAAGCTCGGGGACGTGGTCCCGGTGGGGGATCTCTACAACGTGATCGCTCATGGCGAGGAGCCTTTCACCGACGAGATGCGGGTCCACTTCGACAATGCCAAGCGGCTCTATCATCAGAAGCTCCTTCCGCTGTTGGAGGCCCGTCATGGCCGGCGGCGGGAGGCCTTGCTGGCGCTGCCGGCCGATGATCCCGCCCGGCGGCGGTTTGAAAACGAGGACCGGCTGATGAAGACCCTGCTGTTGAGCGCCCTGGCTCCCGGGGTCGAGGCGCTCCGGGCCCTGACCGCCGCCCGGCTGGCGGCGTTGAACCACGGGACCATCACCTCGCCGATTCCCGGCCGGGAGGGGCAGATCGTGCTTCAGCGGGTCCGGGCCTGGGCCGCCGAGGTCGGGGAGATCAAGGTGGGCGAGGAGGTCAACCCCACCCTGTCCATCCAGCTCATCGGGGTGGACACCGAGGGGATCATCGACCAGGCCCGGCGGGAGGACAGCGAGGGGAACCGAATCCGATATGTCCGGGAGCTGATCTACCGGGAGCTGGGGGTCAAGGACCCGGACTCGCGCCGGTTGGAGCACATCTTCAACTGGCGCCACACCCGGCGGTCCTGTGAGGTGATTTACGGCAACATCCGGTCCCTCCACGACCGGGAATTCGAGCCGGGCGGGGACGGGTGGAAATTGATCATCGACTTCCCCTTTGACGAGGCGGGCTACTCCTACTATGACGACCTCAAGCGGATCGAGGATGTCCGGGCGGCCATGCCTTCGGCTGGTTACCGGACCCTGGCCTGGGTCCCGTCGTTTTTAAGCTCGACCGCCAAAAAGGACCTGGGGCTGCTGGTGATTCTGGAGCACATTTTGAGGGGGGAGCGATACCGGCAGTACGCGGTCCACCTCTCGCCCCAGGACCAGGCGTCGGCCCGGGCGATCCTCGATAACCGGCGGAGCATGTTGCGGGAGCGGGTAAAGGGGGCGCTCCTGGCGGCCTACGGAGTGGATGAGGACCCCGGCGGCACGGTCGATGCGGGCCACTCGCTGGCGGAGCACTTCCAGTCCCTCCGCACGGGCTTCGATCCTCAGCCGCCCATCGAGACGACCTTCCGGGGGGCCATGGAGGGGATGATGCGGCAGGCGCTGTCGTTCGAGCGGCCGGCTCACCCCCGATTCAAGGCCGACACGAAGCGGAGCCACCTCCAGAAGGTCCTGAAGGTGGCCATCGACGCGGCTCGGGAAGCCAATGGACGGGTTCCGGTGGAAAAATCCCTCCGGCCGATAATCCGGGGCATCGCCGACCCCTTGAAGCTCGGGGAGATGGCCGAGACCCATTTCGTGTTGGAATCGGCCTGGATGGACCACTTCAACCGGATGGCGGGGGATGCCGAGGGGGAGGTCACCGTCCGGCGGATGCGGGAGTGGATCGACCGGCCCCAGCCCATGGGCCTGCCCCGGGAGGTGGAAAATCTCCTGATCCTCATCTATGCCGAGGTGACCAACCGGATCGTGACGCACCACAACGCCCCGGTGAATCCCAGCCTGGCCGACCTCAGGGACGAGGCGGTCCTCCGGGAGCAGGTCCTGCCCGCCCCGGACCGGTGGGAGGCGGCGGTGAATCGGGCCGGGAAGCTCTTCGGGGTCACGACCTCGAAACTCCTCAACGCGAGCAACGTGGCCGACCTGGCCGGGAAGGTCCGGTCGGCGGCGGCGGCCCGCCTGGATTCCTGCCGGGAGCTGGTGGTCCGGCTCCGGAAGCGGCTGCCGGAATTCGGGGTCGAGTCGGAGACCCCGCCCCGGCTTCGGACGGCGCTGGCGTCGATCCGGCTTCTGGAGGAGATTCAGGCGGCCCGGTCGGACGAGGCCCTGATCTCGGCGCTGGTGGATGCGACCGTGGAGACCACGGAGACGGCCATGAACCGCTGCATGTCCGGGGCCGCGGACCTGGTGGCGGCCATGGATCGCGCCGAATGGGGGGCGTTTTGCGCCAATAATCCGGATGTTCTGAAAATCCGGGAGGAGGTCGCCGAGATCATGCGGGCCGATGAGCACGCCAAGGGGCTCAAAAACGCCCTGAGCCGGGGACAGAAAAAGGCCATCGCGGTCATGACCCGCATCATTTCCGAAAAAAAAGAAGAAAAGGATAAACCGAAATCGGGCCGCCGGGAAAACCTGGACGCGGCCGGGGTCCGGTCAATCCTGGAGTCGCTGGCCGACGGGCTGGAGGCGGGCCAGACCATCGACCTCGAGTGGGTGATCAAACCGGAGCGCAAGTCATGACGGCGGCCGTTGCTCCGACCTGGCCTCAGATCAAGGCCCTGGCGGACCGGGTTCGGGAGGCATCTTCCAGCGTCCGGGTGATCGGCATCCGGTCGCCGGGCCGCTGGTCGGGGGATGAGATCATGGTGGATGGGGATAGCCGGTACCGGGTGATCCAATGCGACGCCCCCATCGAGTTCCGGATGGCCCTCCGCGAGGTCCCCGACGACCTGGCCGCGACGGTCCTCATCACCCCCCTGGACGACACTCAGCTCGGGGAGGACATCCGGGTCCGCCTGGCCGGCCGGAAGCTCAAGACGGTGGACCCCTGGCGGATCGTCCGGGAGCTTTTCAGGGCCAGCCGGATCGATCCCCGGGTGGCGGCTCACCGGTGGATGGCGGACCGGCTCCTGAAGATCGCCCCGGCGTCGGGCTATCCGCCGGTCCCCGGCGGGGTTCTGGACGCGGACCGGGTCTGGTCCATCCTGCTCCGGGACGAGCTGGGGATGGCGGACGGGGCCCCGGACCTGTTGGCCTTGCTGAGCTGGTCGGCCGATGCGGAGAACGTGGCCCGGTGGCGGGCGGCGGACGAGCCTTTCCGGGCGGCGGCCACCGACTGGATCACCCGGACGGCGGGGCCGGCGGGAGCGGCCGTGCTCCGGTGCGTCTCGGTCAACGAGAATCCCCTGGCGCCGGCGGTGGGGCTGGCCCTGGGGGTGTTTCTCGCCGATGGAGCCGAGGGGAAGCTGGATAAGCCGGCCGGCCGGCTGGAAGCCTGGACCGGAACTCCGGACCTGTCGCCCGCCCTGGCCCGGCGGTGGCATGACGCGGCGGTGGCGGAAATCCGACGGCCGGCAATCGACGACAAGTCCCGGCGGCGGTGGCTCGACCTCGCCGACGAGGTCCTCGAAAAGGTGGGGGCGGCCGATTTCGCCTATCTGAGCGGGATTTCCCCGGCCGGATTCGACCAGCGGATGGCCCGGTTCGGAGCGGCCCTTAACCGGGCTTTGGGCCGAAAGCCGGTCCGGGTGACCGGTGAGGAGATCGCGGCTTGGGAGTCGGTCCGGTCCCACGCCCTGGCCCATGAATCCGCCTACACCCGCCGGCTCCACGGGGTGGACATGGCGCTCCGGCTTCTCAAGTGGCTGGCCCGGGCGGGCGGGGACCCGGCCGGGTATCCCGATTTCGCGGCGGCGGCGGCGGATTACGTCCGGCGGGGCGGGTTCGTGGACTGGGCCCGGACCTTGCTCCGGGGCAGCGAGCCGGTGGCTGAGCTCTCGGCCGCTTATGCCGCGCTGGGCCGGGCGGTGACCCGGGTCCGGGAGCGTCAGAACCGGGCCTTTGCCGAGCTGCTCCGGGACTGGACCGCGGCGGGATCCATTGGGCCGGCGGTCCTTCCCATCGAGCGGGCCATCGAGACGGTGGTGGCTCCCCTGGCCCGGTCGGTTCCGGCCCTGCTGATCCTCATCGACGGCATGAGCCATGCCGTCTTCCAGGAGCTTTTGGCGGACATCGCGGATCGCTACCCGTGGGCCGAGCTGGTCCCGGCGGACGGGACCGCCATCCCGCCGGTCCTGGCGACCATCCCCTCGCTGACCCGGCATTCCCGGACCAGCTTCTTTCTGGGACGGCTTGCATCGGGAGGCGGCGCGGACGAGCGGAAGGGGTTTGCCGGGCACCCGGCTCTGATCGGGCTGGGGAAGCCCTCGGCCCCGCCCCGGCTTTTCGCCAAGGCGGAGATCGCCGACGCCGAAGACAACAGCCTATCGACCCCGGTCCGGAACGCGGTGGCCAACCTGAATCAACGGGTGGTGGGCGTGGTGATCAACGCGGTGGATGACAACCTTTCCAAGGGGAGCCAGACCGACCCGCGCTGGACGGTCGATTACATCCGGCCGCTCCAGGCGCTCCTCCACGAGGCCCGGGCCGCCGGCCGGGCCGTGATCCTGGTGAGCGACCACGGCCACGTCCTCGAGGGCGGAACCACCGGGATGCCCGATGGCGAGGGAGAGCGCTGGCGCCCGGCCACCTCCCCGCCGGCAAAAGGGGAGCTATACATTGCCGGAAGTCGGGTCCTGGGGGACGACCGCCATGAGCTGGTGGCGCCCTGGTCGGAGACGTACCGGTACAGCCAGGAAAAGGCCGGCTATCACGGCGGGCTGACCCCCCAGGAGATGCTGGTGCCCCTGGGGCTCTTGTCGGCGAACGATCAGGCCCCGGACGGCTGGAAAGAGGACCTCCGGGAGGAGCCGGACTGGTGGAGGCTTTCAGCGGACGAGACCTCCGAGCCGGCCGCGCCGGCCGTCCCCATTGAGGACAAGGGCGGTCAGTTGGCCCTCTTTCACACGGCCGAGGCAGAGGCTGAAACCGGGCCGCCGGTCCCGGAATCGGCCCCGGCGCCCGCTGCCGACTGGCTCGACCAGCTCCCGGAATCCCCGGTGTACCAGCAGCAGAAGGCCATTGCCGGCCGGGTCGTGGTCTCGGACGACGAGGTGGTGGGGTTTTTGCGGATCATGGTCCGGCGGGGCGGCCGGCTCACGGCCGGGGCCGTCGCCCGGGAGCTGAGCAAGCCCCCGTTCAGGCTCCGGGGGTGGCTGGCCTCGGTCCAACGGCTCCTCAACGTGGAAGGCTACCCCGTCCTCTCCCATGACACCGGGTCCAAAACCGTCACCCTGGACGTGGAATTGCTGAAGCGGCAGCTCGAGCTGACGGAGGGCGAATAAAATGCGGATCAGTCCTCAACGGCGCCGGGAGATCATCGACGCCCTCCGCCGGGGCACCGTCCCCCACCAGGGCCTCGACACCCTGGCGGTGGGCCTGGAAGGGTTCGACGGGGCCCTGTCCACGGAGCTCGAAACGGTCCGCTCCGGCGGATCGGTCTTCAAGGCGGTCCGAGGGGAATACGGCTGCGGGAAAACCTTTTTCGCCCGGTGGTTTTCGGAACGAGCAAAGGGGATGGGGTTTGCGTCATCGGAAATCCAGATATCGGAAACCGAGACCCCGCTCCACCGGCTGGAGACGATTTACCGCCGGCTCATCGAACAATTGTCCACCGCCGACACCCCGAAGCAGGCCCTCCGGAACATCATCGACACCTGGTTTTTCACCCTGGAAGAAGACGTCCTGGCCGAAGGAACCATCGACCCGGCCGCCGACGAGGGGGCGCTGTTGAAACGGACCGAGGCCCTGATGGAGCAGCGGCTGGCCCCCATCAGCCGGGTGGCCCCGGCCTTCGGCGCGGCCTTGAGGGGATATCGTCGGGCCGAGGTGGCCGGCGACCCGGCCCTCGCCGATGGACTGGTGGCCTGGCTCAGCGGCCAGCCGACCGTTTCGGCGTCGGTGAAGCGGTCCGCCGGGATCAAGGGGGACATCGACCACTTCGGGGCCATGAGCTTTCTTCAGGGGCTCTTGACCATCCTCCGGGACCGCGGAAACCCCGGACTTCTGGTGGTTTTAGACGAGGTGGAGACCGTCCAGCGGATGCGGGGCGACGTCCGGGACAAGAGCTTAAACGCGCTCAGGCAGTTGATCGACGAGGTGGACGCGGGGAAGTTCCACGGCCTCTACCTCCTGATCACCGGAACCCGGGCCTTTTTCGAGGGGCCCCAGGGGATCTCCCGGCTCGAGCCCCTGGCACAGCGGCTCCACGTGGACTTCCAGACCGAAGCCCGGTTCGATAACCCCCGGGCCGTCCAGATCCGCCTGGCCCCGTTCGACCTCGACCGCCTCCGGGAGGTGGGGCGGAAGGTCCGGGACATCTTTGCCGAAGACGCGGATTCGCCGGAGCGGATTACGACGGTCGCCGATGACGAGTACGTGACAACCCTGGCTCGGGCCGTCACCGGCCGGTTGGGCGGGAAAGTGGGGATCGCGCCCCGGGTCTTTCTGAAAAAGCTCGTGGCCGACGTCCTCGACCGGATCGACCAGCACCCCGACTTCGACCCCCGACGGGACTACGCCCCCACCGTGGTCGATGCCGAGCTGACCCCGGTGGAACGCCAGGCCGCCGCGGCCGGCGACGTGGATGAGATCGAGCTGGAAATCTGAAGCCCGCCGGCGTCGGTAAGCGGGCTGAGGAATTGGAAAAAATAGGGTCTGGATGTAAAATCGGTTGACGGGATGCTATTGGACTTGACATAAAAGAAGTTATGATTATGCCGATGCGGCATATCCTGGAAGGCGTGGATTTTTTCATTATAGGGCGAGACGGGTAGGTTGCGGCTTGATGATGAAGCGAGTGGGTCCGATTGGCTGAGGTGGAATGAAATCGTCCGGTGGCTATGGGTTGGAGAAGAGGGGATAGGGGCGTAAATGAGCGCACGGATGGAAGTTAGACGACAAGGGAGCATGCTGGTCTGGTTATTATCCAGTGAAATTATAGTGAGCTACATATATCCATTAGGTTGAGCGCATAGTTTCTGTTTGGTTTGTTTGTGGGTTATATGGGATTTTTTGGTGGGTGGGTGGGTGGGTGGGTGGAGGAGATGCTGGTTGGGTGTTAACAATTTTATTATAAGATAAGGAAAGGAAAGAAGTCATGACACTGACAACTGTTCATCAAGAGAGTTTGATACCTTTGAGTTCAATTATGACTGATAGGCATAGTATTTTTATAGTTCCTACTTTCCAAAGACCTTTTGCATGGGAAAAAGAACAACTCCAAGATTTACATGAGGATATAAAAAAAACTATGCATATTTTAACATCGTCACCTGATAACATCCATTATCTGGCACCAATCCATTTAATTCCTTTTAAAGCGAGTGATACCAATCATATTCTTAAAGCCTATCTTCCCCAAAATAATGATATTGATAATTTACTTAACAGTTTGGATATATACAGTAATAAATTTATAAATGATGTTGATGAGGATTTAGAGGTTTATTTCATAATTGACGGACAGCAACGGTTGACAGCATTGTATTTTGTCTATCAGTTTGTTTACACAAGTTTGGTGAGCAGGTCAAATCCTCTCTATGTAAATCTTCAGCATGGAAATGTGATTCCCCGTTTAATTCAGAACCCCTTTCGTGACCATGAGTATTTTGTGAAATTGTTAAAAAGCCTTAAATCTCTGACCAAATTACCTGGACACACTACGCAGGCTCAAAAGCGAATGTATAAAGCTGTAGAATATATAACAACATGGACTGATTGGGCTGCTAAAAGTGATTTTACAAGATTTCTTCGTGGTTCTGCTTTAAAAACACTGTTGATAAAGCTTGAACCCAAGTATGGATTAACATCGTTCCAGGTACTGAATGATCGTGGTAAAAATTTAACAGCATTAGAAAAATTCAAGTCTTTGCTGTTTGAATATGATTTGAATTACAATGACGGTATATTGTCACATTCAATTCACAGTTTGTTTTCCAACCTCTATCAAGTTCTTGATGAAGGTGCAAACAGCGGTTTGTTTCCTGAAGGCGAATCAGGAGATAATCGTTTAATGCAGTACATCTTTACATATATAAAAATAAGCAAGGATCCTGATAACTACTGGCAAGATGGTAATAATGCTTATAGCAAGCTTAGAGAAGAAATGGTCGAAACATCAAAAAAAGGTGCCTTACCATCCTTATTAACAGAATGGATTGATGAGCTAAAGGATATTCATGAACAACTTAATCACCTGAATGAATGTCTGTTGGGCAAAGAGCCAACGGTAATAAGTCCGTCTTTTATATGTCCTGGCAGAAATATTCAAGACGATTATAATATTATCATTAAATCGTTAATACTCTCGTCCCGGAGTATAGCTGTTCTCCTTAAATTTAGGGCGTTACATAATGATTTGTTTGGTAAAAATGTCGAATGGCATGACCGTTTCCCTATGGATTGCATATGTAATCCTGATTTATTCAAGTCATTATCAGATCATCTTGATCAAATTCGAGGCAAAACTAAAAATAAAGAAATTCACAGCCAAATTGATCTTGTTAATATTCCTTCCTGTGAGCAAAAACTTCCATATACGTGTGAATATTCAATGTTACAAATAGTGGAACGAATGGAATTACTAATATGGAAGAGATACAATCCAAAAGGTACATTTAAAGATACATGGAATGTGGTTTTTGATAGAAGATACTATACCGCAAAAAGAGCGGTAACTGAATGGTATAGCTGGTACCCAACAGCAGAAAATGATTTTCCCAGAATGATTCAGGAAGATGTACATAAAACCGAAGCCATTTTTCGTTATCTTTTGAAAGAGTATGAATCTTACCTGAATAAAGGAGCTATGATACATTTTGATACTGACTTGACTTTAGAGCATATTTTTCCTCAAAATCCGGATCCTAAACCGCCTGCTGGATATGGGTTTGCAAGTGAAAATGACTATGATCGATTCCTAAACCGAAGTGGCAATTTGACATTGCTTTATAAAAATGAAAAGTTTGGTAACAAACTGCCAAATATTAAATCATCTCTCTATTTAACTGTTAAAGGATTAACAAAAAGTCAGCCAGAGATTACTATGCGTGTAGGTAAGCAACTCCGTCCATTAGTGGACAATCCTGCCTATCAGGATGCTTTACGTGTACGTTGTACTGAACTTGCTCTTTTTGGTTTAGGAATCGGTATTAAATAACTTTCCCATTTTTGTACTCCATTGGAATTG
>CAZWGY010000121.1:0-11382 GCA_964633575.1 uncultured Desulfobacteraceae bacterium | reverse complement strand
TATCTAATACCGCTCGAAATCATCGTCCGCGGCATCCCCCTTCCCAAAGGCCCCATCCCGCATGTCGATGGCGTAGCCCTTGTTCTCTTCATCCTCCGCCTTAGCCGGGCGTGAGGGGTTACGGCTCCGGGATTCGGAGCTCTTTTCGTCGTCGCCCCCGCCATGGCCGGGCGTCTCCTTGGCGGCCTTTTCCGGGTGCGCCTGCTGGGCGTGAGAGGATGGTTCCCGGCGCTCGGTCCGGCGTCGGGACGACCGGTGCCGGGCCTGGCCCCGATTCTCGTCTTCGGCGACATTGAAGAAGCTCATGGCCAACTGGAGGTGCTCGGCCTGGCTGGCCAGCTCTTCGGAGGTGGATGCCATCTCCTCGGCGGCGGATGCGTTCTGCTGGATCACCTGGTCGAGCTGATTGATGGCCTGGTTGATCTGGTCGGCCCCCGAGTTCTGCTCCCGGCTGGCCGAGCTGATCTCCTGGACCAGCTCGGCGGTCTTGCCGATGTCGGGCACCAGTTGAGTGAGCATTTTCCCGGCCTTGTCGGCGATCTCGACGCTTTCGGCCGACAGGGTGCTGATCTCTCCGGCCGAAACCTGGCTCCGCTCGGCCAGCTTCCGGACCTCGGCCGCCACGACGGCGAAGCCCCGGCCATGGTCCCCGGCCCGGGCCGCCTCGATGGCGGCGTTCAAGGCCAGGAGGTCGGTCTGTCGAGCGATCTCCTCGATGATCCCGATCTTGTCGGCGATCTCCCGCATGGCCGCAACCGTACGGGTCACGGCATCGCCGCTCTCCTTGGCGTGATCGGCCGACTTGCCGGCGATCTTCTCGGTGGTCGTGGCGTTGTCGGCGTTCTGGCGGATATTGGCGGCCATCTCTTCCATGGAAGCGGAGGCTTCCTCGGCCGATGCGGCCTGCTCGGTGGCTCCCTGGGACATCTCCTGGGCCGAGGATGAGAGTTCCTGGCTTCCGGCGGAGACGTTGTCGGCGGCGCCCTGGACGTCCCGGACGATCTCCCGGAGCCGTTTCACCATCCCCCGAAGGGCGTCGGCCAGGACCCCGATCTCGTCCTTCTGGTTCACGTCGATCCGGGCCGTCAGGTTTCCCTGGGCCACGGCCCGGGCGAAGTCAACCCCCTTGATCATGGGCCGGGCAATCCCCCCGGCGAGAAAGAAGGCCAGGACCGCCACTATACCCCCGATGATCACCACGGCGACGAGGATGATCAGCAGAAGTTGGTTGATGGGAGCCCGGATCTCGGCCCGGTCCACCTCCGCGAGAAGCGCCCAGGTGTAGTCCCCGAGGTCCAGGGGCGTGTAGGCGGACAGGACCGGATTGCCGTTATAGTCCTCGGTCACCTCCCGGCCGGTGGTCCCCTCGATGGCTTTCCGGGCGGCCTCGGTGTCAACGCCGCCCCGGCCGGGGTCGGCAAAGGATGCCTTCACCGTGTGATGGACCGGGTCGAGGAAAGAATCGGAGCGCATCAGCTTGTCCTCGCCCACCAGATAGGTCTCTCCGGTCCGCCCCATCCCGGACCGCTCCTGCATAATCGAGTTGATGGCCTTCAGGCTGAGCTGAAGGGCCACCACGAATTCCACCCGGTCGCCGGCCACCATGGGCTGGGCGATGAAGGCGGCGGGCGCCCCGCCGCTGGGCGGATAGGGCGCGAAGTCGGCCATCCCATAGCTTTTAGTCTCCAGGACCCGCCGGACAAGCTCCCCGTAATGGGTGTCCGAAAACCGCCCGTCCACCAGGTTGGTGCCGTAGTCGGCTTCCTGAAGTACCGAGTAAAAGATCCGCCCCTGGGGGTGGATCAGAAAGAGGTCATAGTAATCGTACTTGTGGATGTATCGGGTGAAATAGTCGTCCGCGTCCGCTCCTTCGGCCCGGGAGACGATGGCCTCCTCGATGTCGATTTTGGAGACACAGGCCCAGTGGAGACCTTCCAGGGCAAGGGGGTTATAGGCCACCATCACCAGGTTGCCCAGGGAATCGGTGAAGATGTCCCGGCCCGACTCCCCGGCGAGAGCCGCCTCGATGTACGGGGTCCGGATGGGCTGGCCGATGGTGAAGATCTCGCCGTCGGCGTCGGTGATAACGGTATCGCTCCGGAAGGCGATCCGGCCGTCGAGCTCCCCGACAAGGTAAGTGTCACCGGTCCGGCCCATGCCCTGACGGCGGTGGACGATCTCGTTGACCGGCTCGGTGGGAAGCTGGAGTGCTACCACGCCCAGGAAGCCGTTGTCGTCGGTCACCGGAGCTCCGATAAAGGCGGCGTATTGATTGCCGGAGGGGGCATACGGCATGTAGTCCTGGATGGCGATCCCTTCACGAGCCTTCCGGAAACAGCGGGCCAGGGGGCTGTCCTTGAGGGAGCCGCGCATCAGATTCGCCCCCAGGTCGGCCTCCCGGCTCACCGTGTAAACAACATCCCCGTCGTCATCGATGAGAAAGATGTCGTAATAGCCATAAACCTCCGCATAAACTTTCAGCCAGGGGTGATGCTCGGCCTCGGTCCGTTCCCAGAGAGGGTTCCCGGTCCGGCTTCCGGCATCGGCAAAGGCGGCCGAAAACTTGCGGAGAGCAGCCGCCACGGTGTCGTTTTGGGCCAGCAGCCGGACGTCTCCCCGGCGCTCGTCAAAATACCCTTCCACATCGGCGGCCTTGAGCTGTTGGGCGGTGTCGAGCTTGTCAAAGGCGGCGTCCTCCAGGGAGCGGACCGTTTCGATGAGGACCCCGAGGTCTCCTTCCCGCTCGTTAAAAAACCTGAGAATCTGGTTTTTCTTGATCTCCCGGACGCTTTCGAGCTGGCCGAAGGCCTGGTCCATCATGGCCTGGCTGGTGAGCCGGGCACCGATGACGCCGATGATGATCAAGGGGATAACCCCCACCATTAGAAAGAGGCCGATGAGCTTGGGCCGCATTTTGATGTCGTTGAACCGCTTCATGATCGCTGGCTCCCTTCTTCTGTCTGGATCGTCCGTTTACCATCCCCGTGGGGGGCTTCCGCCCGCTGGCGGGCCTCCGACTCCACCGCTTCCAGGAGCTGGAGCACATCGAGAATCAACGCAACCGTGCCATCCCCCAGGATGGTGGCCCCCGAGACACCCTTGACGTCGTTGTACATCCGGCCCAGCGGCTTGATCACCGTCTGGTGCTGGCCGATCACCTCGTCGAGGCCGAAGCCCACCTTTTCCCCCTTGATCTCCGAGATCACCACCCGCTCGATGGCCGGGGGCGTATCCCCCACGTCAAAGAGCTCCCGGAGGCTCACATAGAGAATCCGGTGGCCCCGGTAGGTCATCAGCCCCCGGTCCCGGCTCCGGTCGGCCTCCTGGCGGTGCATCTCCACGCACTCCTCCACCGACGGCAGGGGAAGGACGAAGTAGCCCGAGCCGGTCTTGACCAGAAGGCCGTCGATGATGGCGAGGGTAAGCGGGAGGTTCAGCGTGATGGTCGTGCCCTCTCCCCGTCGGCTGTCCACCTCCACCGTTCCGTGGAGAGCCTCGATCCGGCGCCGGACCACGTCCATGCCCACCCCCCGGCCGGAGACATCGGTGACGGCCGCCGCCGTGGAAAAGCCGGGGGTGAAGATCAAGGCGTGGATTTCGGCATCGGTGAGGTCCGCGTCGTCGGCTACCAGTCCCCGCTCGACGGCCCGGGCCCGGATGGCACCAATGTCGAGGCCGGCCCCGTCCCCCGAAATCCGGATCAGGACGTTGGCCCCGGAATGCTCGGCGGCCAGATGGACGGTCCCCTGCCGGGGCTTGCCGAGGCGAAGCCGGGCCTCGGGCGGCTCGATGCCGTGGTCGATCTCGTTGCGGATGATGTGGACCAGCGGGTCGTTGAGCTGTTCGATGACGGTCTTGTCCAGCTCCGTCTCGCCCCCGGAGGTGGTCATAACCACCTCCTTGCCCAGCTCGCCGGCCAGGTCCCGGACCAGGCGCCGGAATTTCCGGAAGGTGGAACCGATGGGGAGCATCCGGATGCTCATGGCGTTGTCCCGGAGGGAATCGGTGAGCCGCTCCACCTCCTCGGCAATGGAAACGAGCTCCGAGTCGTTCTCGAGGGCGGACTTCCGGCTGAGGTTGGCCTGAACCGTCACCAGCTCGCCCACCAGGTCCACCAGGACGTCGAGCTTTTCGGCGGCCACCCGGATGGTGGCGGCGGCGGTCACCTCTTGCCGGGCCTGGTCCGCCCGCCGAACGAGGTCCTGTTCCACCAGGGCCGACTGGAGGGTATCCTGATCGATGGCCCGGGACTCCACCAGAATCTCCCCCACCCGTTTCTGGCCGGAGAGGGCCTTTCGGAGGGTCTCGGCGGTCACGTCCCCCCGGGCCAGGAGTATCTCGCCCAGGCGACGGTAATCTCCTCTCTCCATCCGGTCATCGGAGTCGATGACCTCGATGGAGAGCTCGCAGGAATCCTCCACGAAGATGAAGACGTCCCGGACCGCGTTCTCCCCGAGGTCGGTGGTGAGAATAACATCCCAGTGGAGGTAGCAGGCTTCGGGGTTCATCATTTCCAGCGGGGGGATGCCGCCGATGTGGGGCACCGCGTGGCATTCCCCGAGCTCCCGGAGCTCGTCGATAAGGAGCAGGGGATTGGTGCCGGTGGTGAAAAGGTCCTCGTCGGGCCGGAACCGTATCCGGTAGGTCACCCGATCGCCGTCGTACCTTTCAGCCCGGCCGGCCTCTTTCTCGGGGGGCGGAGCCGCCCGGCCGGCTTCGGGGAGCATCTCCTTGAAAGCGGTCACCAGGGAGGCCGCCGTGTCGGTATCCACATCGGCGCCCTCCACCATCTTCCGGATCAGGTCGCAGGCTGCCAGGGATAGGTCCACCAGCCGCTTGTCCACCGGCAGCTTGTCGTCCCGGACCAGGTCATAGACGGTTTCGATCTCGTGAGTGAAGGCGGCGATGTTGTCGAACCCGAACATGGCCCCCGACCCTTTAATGGTGTGCAGGGATCGGAAAACCCGGCCGATCAGCTCGGCATCGTCCGGCGTGGTCTCCAGCTCCAGAAGGGCGCTTTCCAGCTCCCCCAGCAGCTCGAACGCCTCCTCCCGGTAGGCCTCTCTATGTTTTTCCATGGCGGATCCTCGCCTCTTGTCCCCATCTGACGGGGCCGGATGCCCCGCCTTCCATTCCGGTGGTTACATCATCTCCCTGGAGGTCAGCCCGGCCGACCGGAGCGCCCCGTTCACCGCCTCCGACGCCCCGGTCACCCGGAAAGGGGTCCCGGCCTCCCGAGCGGTCCGGCGGGCGGCGCAGAGGATCTGAACGCCGGCGGCGTCGCAGCTCTCCACGGCCGACAGGTCGAGGGTTACCCCGGCTTCGCCGGTTCTCAGGAAGGCCCGGGTCAGGGTATCGCGAATCTCGGCGGCTTCGTAAACGGTCATGGGGCCCTCGATGCGAATCGAGGCGGTCTGGATATCAGTCTCAATCATGGTATGCTCCCCGCCGGGGCGGCCCCCGACGTTTTACCTCCGTCGTCGTCGGCCAGGATCGACAGGAGAGTAGCGGTGCGCAACAGGTCATCGGGGCGGAAATCGCTCCGGAGCCGGCCGGTGTCAACGAGGAATGCCTTGAGGCGCTTGAGGTAAACCGACAGCCCGCCCCCCGGCCGGTTCCGCATCAGGAGGTCGCCCTGGTCGTGAATCCGGACGGCCTCGAGCATGGCCCGGAGGTCGGCATCGGTGTAAGGGGGGCTCTCGGGAAAGGTCCGGGTGTTGAGGATCTCCCCGTATTCGTCCCAGTGAGCCGGGTCCCGGCTCCAGCGGACCGCCCGAATCCACCCCCGGAAGATGGCGGCCAGGTCGGCCTCGGGAATGTCGGCCAGAACCTCGTCGAGCACCATCATCCCCTCGGGAAGAATCCCCGGATAGGCGGCCGACGTGGCGACCACCCGGCCGTTCCCCTCACGGACGGCCCGGATGGCCGCCGGGTCGTAACAGACGATCAGATCGAGCTGTCCATCCACAAACCGGCCGGCCAGGTCCTCGGGCGCCATTTCGATGATCCGTGCGTCGTCCACGGCGCGGCCGATGCCGCTCAGGTAGCGGTGGAGAAGAAAGGTAACGGCGGGAGAATTGCTGAAGACGCCGACCAGGCGGTCCTCGATCCGGGCGACGTCGAATCCCGGCCGGGCGATGAGCTTGTCGCCGCCGTGGGACCAATTGGTCTCGGCGATGATCCGGACGGGGAGACCGTCCATCCGAAGCCCCACGGCGCTCCCGATCATGGTGAACGCAATGTGGACCAGCCGCTGCTTGAAGAGATCGGCCGCCGACTTGGGATCGGGAACCGTGATCACCGACACGTCCACCCCCGCCTCCGACCAGAACCCCTTGGCCTCGGCCACATGACAGGGGGACCAGCCGGCCCAGGAGACGGCGGCGATCTTATAGGTCCGCGCGGCGGCCGGGCCCACGGTCAGGCAGACCAAGGCCCCGCACAGGAGTAGCGCCCTGCGTATCATCCCTCATATCCCTTCGGCCCACCTCCTCGGATGGCTGTCGCTCGACCGCCGGAAGCCGGGGTCGTTTTCGGCGTGCCCGAAAGCCGGGTTATGATAAAGATATCACCCCGGTCGGGGGAAAGTCAAAAGACTTCGAGCGGACCGGACGGGGCGAGGGCGGACTCAGGGGTCGATGTGGCGGTTGACGTTTTCCAGGTCAAAGGATCGGAAGATAATCTGCTCCCGCTCCCGCCGGGCTTCGGGAAAGGGTATCGGCTCAGCCTCGGCCAGAGCGGCGGCGGCCTCCCGGTCGGGAACGGCCGACAGCCCCGTCCCGATCCGCTTACCGGTGGGGGTGTCGAGGACAATCGCGTCGGCGCCGTCCGATGCCACGGCCCGAGGGATCTGGTGATCATCCAGAAGCCGGGCGGCGGCCAGGACCTCCCGCTCACGGGAGCCCAGAGCCCCGGCGGCGCACTTGGCCACCATCACCCGGCGGCCCCCTACGCGGACCGCCAGATCCACCTTGGACCGGTACGGGGCGCCGGCCACGGTCGCGGTGATGGGGATATCGATCTCGATCTCTTCCTTCGCGTAGCCTTTTTCCTCGACCAGGTGCCGTTCCAGGGCCTGCCGGTTCGCCTCGGCCCCGATATCGGGAATCCGGCGGCCGGTGGCAAAGTCGTCAATCATCTCGAAAGGTTTTTGTACGTCGCTCATGAGAGGTCGCTTTCCGCCAAAAGGGGCGTGCCGGTCATTTCCGGGGGCCGGGAGATCCCGATGAGGGCCAGGAGAGTCGGGGCCACGTCTCCGAGCACCCCGCCGTCACGAAGCCGCGCCGACGCCCGGGACGGGTCCACCAGGATGCAGGGGACCGGGTTGGTGGTGTGGGCGGTGTGGGCCCCGCCGTCGGCGGCGACCATCATCTCGGCGTTGCCGTGGTCGGCGGTGATGAGGACGGCCCCGCCCCGGTCGAGGACCGCCGGGATGATCCGCCCCACGCAGGCGTCCACCGTCTCGCTGGCCCGGACCGCCGCTTCGAGAACCCCGGTATGGCCCACCATGTCCATGTTGGCAAAGTTGAGGACGATGACGTCGTAGCGGTCCGATGCAATCCGGTTGAGGACTTCCTCGGTTACCGCCGGAGCGCTCATCTCCGGCTTTTCATCGTAGGTCTCCACCTCACGGGGGGACGGGATCATGCACCGGTCCTCGTCGGGAAAGGGGGTCTCCTCGCCGCCGTTGAAAAAGTAGGTCACGTGAGCGTACTTCTCGGTTTCGGCGATCCTGAGCTGACGGAGCCCGGCGTCGGCGAGCGTCTCCCCGAAAAGCCCTTCCAGCCGGACCGGCGGAAAGGCGACCGGGAGGTCGAATTCGGCGTCATAGGAGGTCATGCAGACGTAACCGGCTAAATCCGGCCGTGGAGTCCGGTCAAAGTGGGGAAAATCGGACTCGGTAAAGGCCCGGGTGATCTCCCGGGCCCGGTCAGCCCGGAAGTTGAAAAAGATGATCCCATCGCCGTCGCCCACGGTGCCGGCGGGATCGCCGCCGGCGTCGGTGATGACGGCCGGCCGGACGAACTCGTCGGTCTCCCCGGCGGCATAAGCCCGCTCGACCGCCGCCACCGCGTCGGCCGCCGAAGTCCCTTCCCCTCGGGTATAGAGCCGGTAAGCCCGCTCGACCCGCTCCCATCGGGTGTCCCGGTCCATGGCGTAGAACCGGCCGCAGACGGTGGCAATCCGCCCGACCCCGATCTCGGCCATCCGGTCGCCCAACTGCTCGAGATAGCCCCGGCCGCTGTCCGGAGGGGTGTCCCGGCCATCCAGGATGGCGTGGACATTCACCCGGTCGAGCCCCCGGCTCCGGGCCAGCTCGAGGAGAGCAAAGAGGTGCGGGAGGTCGCTGTGGACCCCGCCGTCGGAGACCAACCCCATAAGGTGAAGCGCCGTCCCCCGCTCCCGAACCCGGTCCATCACCCCGGTCAGCGCCGGGTTTTCGAAAAAGCTCCCGTCTTCAATGGCCAGGTTGATCCGCATCAGGTCCTGATAAACCACCCGGCCGGCGCCGAGGTTGAGATGGCCCACCTCGGAATTGCCCATGATCCCCTCGGGCAGGCCCACGGCCGTCCCCGCGCAGTGGAGCCGGGTGTGAGGGAAGCGGTCGGTGAGGTCGTCCAGGACCGGGGTTCTCGCCTGGGCAATGGCGTTTCCCGCTTCGGACGGGTTGATTCCCCAGCCGTCCAGAATAATCAGGACCAGGGGGCGGGGTTTAGTCGTCATGGTCGTCTTCCTCCTCCTCGGCTTCGTCGGCTTCGTCGTCGGCCGCCGCCGCGGCACGCATATCGTCGGTGACGATCCGCCCGGCATCGATCCAGAGCCCCTCGAGATCGAAGACCTCCCGGACCGGCTCATAGAAAATGTGGATCACCACATCGCCGTAGTCCATGAGGACCCAGTGGCCCTCCCGGCGTCCCTCGACGCTCAGGGGACGAACCCCCTGGGATTTCAGGTCGGCCTCGATGTACTCGGCGATGGCGGTCACCTGTCGGTTGGACCGGCCGCTGCACAAAATAAAGGCGTCGGCAATGGAAGTCAGTTCGCTGACGTCGAGAACCACCACCCGGCCGGCCTTGCGGGCAATGACGGCCCGGATATAGCGATCAACGTCGGACGGGGAGACGGGATCGGTCATCTGAAGAGTCCTCGGGTTTGGATGTAGTCTTCCACCGACCGGGAGACCAAAAACCGGATCGTCAGGCCGCTTCGAATCCGCCGGCGGACCGCCGTCGAGGAGACCTCGATCCGGGTGACCCTCACCCGGCGGATCGGCTGTTTCCGAGGGTGGCCGAACCGGGCGATCCGGACCCCTTCCCCCTCGTCCCAGCCGTCGAACCGGTAGCCGGGGTCCACCCGCCGCCGGAGAAACTCTTCCAGGAGCGGGCTTCCCGAGCCGTTCTCGCCGGGGCGGTCCATGACCACGAAGGGCACTTCGTCGAGAAGGGTTTGCCACGCCCGCCAGGTATCGATCTCCAGAAAGGCGTCCATGCCGACGATGAAGCAGATCGGCTTGTCGGGAAAATCGGATTTGAAGTGGCGGATGGTGTCGATGGTATAAGAAGGGCCGTCGCGCCGGAGCTCGACGTCGGATACTTCAAGGCCCGGAGCCTCAGCGGCGGCCAGGCGGGTCATCTCCAGGCGGGCCTCGGCGTCGGCGACCCCGTGAGGGGCCTTGTGAGGGGGAATGGCCGAAGGGATGAGGATCACTCGGGCCAGGCCAAGCCCCTCCCGGACCTCCAGCGCGGTCCGGAGGTGACCGATGTGGATCGGGTTGAAGGTGCCGCCGAAAATCCCGATCCCGCTCATGCGGCCCTAAGACCGGACCTGGCCATCGCCACGGACCACGAATTTGGTGGTGGTCAGCTCCTCGACCCCCATGGGACCGAAGGCGTGAAGCTTGGATGTGCTGATCCCGATCTCGGCGCCGAGGCCTAACTGGCCCCCGTCGTTGAACCGGGTGGAGGCGTTGACCAGAACCACCGATGCGTCCACCTCCCGGAGAAACCGCCGGGACCGCCGGTAGTCGCGGGTAACGATGGCCTCGGTGTGAGCCGAACCGTACCGGCTGATGTGATCAATGGCGGACTCCATGTCGGGGACCACCCGGACGGCGAGGATCAGGTCGAGAAACTCCTCCGGCCAATCCGCCTCGGTCGCGGGAATCGCCGCCGAAAGCCGCCGGCAAGTCTCGGGACAGCCCCGAATCTCCACTCCGGCGGCGGCGAGGGCCTCACCCACCATGGGCAAATAATCGTCGGCCACCGCCTCGTGGACTAAAAGCGTTTCCATGGCGTTGCAGACCCCCGGCCGCTGGACCTTGGCGTTGACGGCGATCTCGACGGCCATCTCCAAATCGGCGCCGCTGTCCACGTAAACGTGGCAAACTCCCTTGTAGTGCTTGAGCACCGGAATCCGGGAGTTTTCAGCCACGAACCGGATGAGGCCCTCGCCGCCCCGGGGGATGATGAGGTCGATGTAGGGCTCCTGCTGAAGCAGGATAGTCACCGCCTCCCGGTCCCGGACCGGGACGACGCCGACCGCCCCTTCGGGCAGCCCGGCGTCGGCCAGGGCCTCGGCGATGCAGGCCGCCAGGGCCTGGTTTGATCGGAGTGCCTCGGAGCCGCCTCGGAGAATCACCGCGTTACCGGCCTTAAAGCAGAGGCCGGCGGCGTCCACCGTGACGTTGGGACGAGACTCGTAGATGATCCCGACCACCCCCAGGGGAATCCGCATCCGGCTCACCTCCAGGCCGTTGGGCCGGCGCCAGGTCCGGGTAATGGCTCCCACCGGGTCGGCCATGGCCGCCACCTCGCGAAGCCCGCCGGCCATCCCGGCGATAGTCGCTTCGGTTACCGTGAGCCGGTCGATGGATGCCGGGGTCAGACCCATTTGCCGGGCCGCCTCGACGTCCCGGGCGTTTTCGGCCCGGATGGCCCCGGACCGCTCCTCCAGGATGTCGGCAGTCCGCAGCAGGGCCGCGTCCTTTTTCTCCGTCGGGCAGCGGGCCATCTCTCCGGCCGCGGCCCGGGCCCGGCGGGCCATCTCCTCGATGGTGGCGTCAAGCGTCATGTTACTCAGGCTCCTTTGATCTCACGGACCGTTTTGCTTCGGGCCGCGATCCCCCCGTCAGATTCCGTATTTGGACCGGATCGCTTCAATGCGCTCCCAGACCCGGGGAGTGACGTCTTTTGCCGAGACCTTGTCGAAAATGGATTTGAGTATCCGCTTTTCGTCCTCGTCGATCCGGTCGTCCCGGAGGGCGATCCCCATGAGAAAGTTGAGCTCCCCCATGTCGATGGTCCCGTCATCGGCAAAGACCGGAATCGACGAATAGGCCAGCTCGATGTGACTCGGTGTCCCCTTGTCCATGTCTATCCCTCC
>CAZWGY010000120.1:7965-11384 GCA_964633575.1 uncultured Desulfobacteraceae bacterium | reverse complement strand
AAATTTTTTGGAAACCTCGGAGGTCTCTATTCTTCATCACTCATCACTCAGCACTCATCACTCAGCACTCAGCACTCAGTCCTCACCCGCCTCGAAGAGCCGGGGGATAAGCCCCGCCATGTTGAGATCCCCGGAGACCTTGAGTGCCCCGGTGGTAAAGGCCGTCACCGGGTCGAGCCGGCCGGCCATCAGCTCCACGAAGTCCCGGTCGGAGAGGGTCAGGGTGCAGACGGGCGACTCGATTCGCCCCGGCGTCACCTCGCAGGTCCCTTCCCGGACGGTGACATACCAGTCGCCACCGGCATCTCCCGTGATGCGGTATTGGAAGGTCGCCTCGATTCCGGCGGCCCGGTCGGCCCGGAAGGCTTGGGGCATCCGGTCGAAGATCTCCGCCACGGCCGACGGGGCGAGCCCATCGATCCCCAATGCTTCCTCGCTCCCTTCCCCGTCCGGCGGGGCCGACGCCAGAAAGGCCATCACCGCGGCGCCGGCGTCTTCGAACTCGGTGGCCCCGTCGAGGGAGGTGATCCGGGTCCAACCGTCCCGGATGGCTTCGGGGGTGATGGGGCCGTCGCTGATGGAGAGCCCCGGCCCGGTGACCACGGCGGCCCGGTTGAAATGGCCCATCCCGGCGTTGATGATCCGGCCGGAGTCGGCGCAGGCTTCGCTGGAAAGGTAAACCACCAGCGGCGCCACCATCTCCGGGTCCATTCGAGCCAATAGCTCCGGCGGCATGACGTCTTCGGTCATCCGGGAGGCGGCCATCGGGGCCACGGCGTTGACGAGAACCCCGCCCCTGGCTCCCTCGAGCTTGAGGGTATTCATGAGCCCCACCAGGCCCATCTTGGCGGCGGCGTAGTTGCCCTGGCCGAAGTGGCCGTAAAGCCCCGCCGCCGATGTGGTCAGGATTATCCGGCCGTACCCCTGGGCGGTCATGGCCCGGAGGGCCGGCGCGGCCACGTGGAATGCTCCGTTTAAGTGGACGTCGAGGACCGCCTTCCAGGCTTCCGGGTCCATCTTGGCCAGGGTTTTGTCCCGGAGAATCCCGGCGTTGTGGATGAGGATGTCGATCCGGCCAAAGGCATCGATAGCCGCCTGGACGATGGCTGTTCCGCCGTCGGGAGTGGCAACGGAATCGGCGTTGGCCACGGCCTCGCCGCCGGCTTCCCGGATCTCGGCGACCACCTGGTCGGCCGGGGCGGCCGAGCCTTCGCCGGACCCGTCCCGGGCCGCGCCCAGGTCGTTGACCAGGACCTTGGCCCCTCGTCGGGCCAGGGCCAGAGCGTAAACTCGACCCAGGCCCCCCCCGGCTCCGGTGATCACCGCCACGCGGCCGTCGAGCCGGATGGGGGCGGCTCCGGCGGTCGCCGGTTCGACAATCCCGGCCCGATCATCCGGCGGGGGGCCCATTTCGATGATCCCGTGATCGATGACCACCTCGCCGTTATCCGCCGCCGCGGTTTGCCAGACCGCCGATGCTTCGCCGGTCCGCCAGATCCGGGTTTCGATGGGCCGTCCCGGATAAAGCGGGCGGCGGAACCGGCAGGCCAGCCGCCGGACCCAGCCGGCCCGGGGCTCTTTGGGTGACATCTCCCGAATCAGGGCCCGGCAGGCAAACCCCAGGGTTCCCATCCCGTGCATGATGGGCCGTTCGAACCCGGCTTGCCGAGCGAAATCGGGGTCCGAATGGAGGGGGAACCGGTCTCCGGTGAGCCGGTAGATCAGGGGCTGATTGACGGCCGGCCGGTCGGTCACCACGGAGTCCGGGGCGTGTTCGGGGATGGGGGATGCCGTTTTCGGGGGCGGGGAGCCGCCGAACCCCCCGTCCAGCCGGCCGACGATGGCGCACTGGCCGGTGAACAGCCGACGGTTGTCGGCGTCCCGGCCCGTCATCTCAGCTCGGACCACGGCTCCCTTGCCCGGCCCCAGGTCGTGGACCGCCGTGATCCGGCCTTCGGCCGAGAGGCGGCCTTCCACCGGGAGGGGGCGGTGAAAGGTCAGGTCCTGCTCCCCGTGAAGCACCCCCGCCGGGGTCAGCGAAGCGGCGCCGGCCACCTCCCAGAAAAAGTCGAAAACGGTGGCCATGGCAAAGGTCGGCAGGACCTGGCCGCCCTCCTCGGTGGCCCAGGCCGGTTCGCTTGGCCCGGCGCCGACGCTGACCGCATAGAGGGCCGCGTCCTTGGGGGTGTACTCCCGGACCAGCGGCCCGATCCGTTTGCCGACCACTTCCGTTAAGCGGGGCATGGCGTGTCTCCTCTCAGGGGATGGGATGGGTTTCCGAAAAGGTCCAGACGACCTCCCGGTCTTCGGCGTAGCGGATACCCGCCAGGATAGCCGGGCCGTAGCGTCGCCAGAGAGCGTCCGGAACCAGATCGTCCGCCGACGCCGGCATTTCGAAGGTGATGATGGGGATGCCCAGGGTCAGCCCGACAAAGCTGCCCAACGAGCCCGGCCGGGCTCCCAGCTTCCGGACCGGCAGGTGGCAATACCGGGCCATCTGCCGGGCCAGCTCGACGGCGGGGCCGTCGTAGTCGATACACGCCAGCGGCTGATGGATGGTGATGATCCGGTTGGGCCGGTAGGCTTCGATGACGGCGGCGATGGTCCGGGATTCGGGCTCGGACAGGGGAAACCAGCCGTTGGTTTCCGAATCGACCCGGTTGTCGGCGGTAAAGTTCCGGTTCAGGTCCACTGACCGGGCGTTGTACCGGCTTTGCCGCCGCCTGCCGTCGGGGTTGATTTCCGGGAGGATGACCACCCGCCGGCCGTCCAACAGGTCCGGATACCGTCGAAGGTACCCTTTCAGCAGGTGAGCCAACAGGGTCCCCGCCGACTCGTCACCGTGAATGGAAGCGATGATCAAGACGACGTCATCGCCGTCGCCCATCTCGATCAAGGTCAGGGGACGGTTTTCAACGGACTCCCCGATGACCAGCTCCCGGGTCACCGGCTCAGCCTTTGCCGGGACGGAGGGGGCGACCGTCGGCGGAGCGGCGGTCGGGGGCAAAACGGTCACCGGTTGCCGGGCGCAGGCGCCGGTCAGCAGGACGATCATCAGCAGGCAGGGAAGCCATTGACGCCACCGGGGAACCGGGAGCGGATCACCCATCGCCGTCGCCTCCCGAGTTCGGCTCGGCCAAGGCTTCCGGGATCGTGAAAAAGAAGCGGCTGCCCCGGCCGAGTTCGCTTTCCACCCCGATTTTGCCGCCGTGGGCTTCCACGATCTTTTTGCAGATGGCCAGCCCCAGGCCGAAGCTCCGTTCGCCGCCGGTGGACCGGGTGGAGGTGGCGTGAAAGTCGGAAAAGAGCCCGTCGAGCTCCTCCGGCCGGATGCCCTGGCCTTCGTCGGCGACCGAAATCTCGATGGCGCCGTCGCGGCGCCCGGCCGCCAGAGTCACCGTCGTGCCCCGGTTGGAGAA
>CAZWGY010000120.1:0-7865 GCA_964633575.1 uncultured Desulfobacteraceae bacterium | reverse complement strand
AGCATGTGTTCCGTGCTCCGCTGCATCATCCCGATCATCTCCCGGAGCTCGTCGTTTTCGGCGATCACCGGGTCATCGATCACCAGCCGGATAAAGCCGATGACCCCGGCCAGGGGGCTCCGGAGATCATGGGCCACCACCCCGAGAAACTCGTCCTTCTGCCGGCTCATGGCCTCCAGCTCCCGGTTGGCCGCCTCCAGCTCGACGGTCCGGGCCGCCACCCGGGCCTCGAGGGCTTCGTTGGCCGCCTTGAGCTCTTCCATCATCCGGCGGTTATCCTTGACCAGGTTGTAGTGCTCAAATGCCTGGGAAACGATGGATTCGAGCTCCTCCGGGTCCCAGGGTTTCAAAATGTATCGGAAGATGTTGCCGTCGTTGATGGATGCGATCACCGCGCTGATGTCGGCGTAGCCGGTGAGGATGAGCCGGACGGCGTCGGGATACTCAGCCTTGACGGTCCGGTAGAAATCGGTCCCGGACATCCCCGGCATCCGCTGGTCGGAGATGATCACCTGGATCTCGTGGGCTGCCATGATCTGGTGGCCTTCTTCGGCGCTGGCGGCCACGTGAACCTCGTATTTTCGACGGAACTGGCGTTTGAGCGCCCGGAGGATCTCCACCTCGTCGTCAATGACGAGGATCTTGCCCTTCGTCTGCTCCTGGCTCCCCTTCATGGTCAATCTCCGTGGGAATGGTGAGGGTGAAGACGGTCCCCTCACCGAGGGTCGATTCGACCCGGATGGTCCCTCCGTGGCGGTCGGTGATGATCCGGTAGGCCAGGCTCAGCCCCAGACCGGTCCCCTGTCCCACCGGCTTGGTGGTAAAAAACGGGTTGAAGATCTGATCCCGGACATCCTCGGGAATGCCGGAGCCGGAGTCTTCAAAGGTCAGGGTGACCTGATCCGCCGTCCGCCGTCCGGTGACCCGGAGGGTCCCCCCGGTTTCCATGGCCTGGGCCGCGTTGACGGCCAGGTTCAAGAAGACCTGGTTCAACTGGGCCGGGTAGCATTCGGCGGTCAGGGGACGATGGAGATCGAGCTCGACGGTCACCCCCTGTTTTTTCAGCTCCGGTCCGGCTACGGCGAGGCTCGTCTCGATGTTTTCCGCCAGGTCCACCGAGTTTTCCTCGGCCTCGTCGAGCCGGGAAAAGGCTCTGAGGTCGGCGACGATTTGCTTGACCCGGTCGAGCCCCCCGGCCGTGGCCTTCCGGAGGTCGTCGAAGTCTTCGGCCAGAAAGTCGATGTCGTGGTCCGCCCGGAGCTTCTCGACGGCGGCCGTCATCTCCGGGTCGCCCCCGTTCCGGATGAGGCGCTCGGCGCCCGTGTAGGCATCCATGAGTTCGGCAAAGGCGTCGCCAAGTGAGTGGACATTACTGCTCACATAGGCGACCGGGTTGTTGATCTCGTGAGCCACCCCGGCCACGAGCTGGCCCAGGGCGTTCATTTTTTCCGAATGGATGAGCATCGCCTGGGTTTCCCGGAGCTCGGCCAGGGTCCGTTCGAGGGTCGCCTTTTCCTTGATCAGCTTCCGCTGGAGATTGTTGATCTCCCGGTTATAATCCCACATCTGGCGGTTGAGGGTGTCGAGCTCCGCCACGTCCCATTCGCCGATCACCAGCAGGCGATCCCCCCGGCGGAAGGCCCGGGCCTGGATCGTCCGGTCGGTGTCACGCCCGGCTCCGAGGGTAAGCAGGCCGTCGAATACCGCTCCTTCCCCCCATTCCGGGTCGGTCAGCCGGTCGAAGCGCGGGGTGATAAAGGCATCGGCCGGACGACGGTCCGGCTCGTCGGCTCCCATAAGGTCGGCCATGGCCGCGTTCAGATAGATCACGGTCCCATCGACGTCGAACAGGCCGACCGCCATGCACCGGCTCATCTCCAGAAAAACGGTTATCGGATCGGACCAATGAGTGAGGATGTCGTCGGCGAACCTATCCTTATCCATCCGTCTCCACGCCCGCTTCAAGCGCTTCATCGGAGAGCTTGGAAAAGATCGGGAGATGGATAATCATCCATTCGTAAAGCGGATAGACGGCCGCAAAGGTCTCCGGGGTCAGCTCCCGGCGGAGGATCTCCACCCATTCGTCGAGCTGAGCGGCCCAGTAGGCCACGTGAAACCCTCGGGACCGGTAGGTCCGGAACACCCAGAGGACCGTTTCCACGAGAACGTCCGGGTGGAACGCGGCGAGCATCGATTCCATAAACCGGGCGTGGTTCCGGTGGTTGTCGCGCATGAGGTCCAGGTTGGCCTCTCCGCCCACGAGGTCAGGGGTGTCGGGGCGGTCGAGCATCCGGCGGTCGAGCAGGGCCACCAGGTGGTCCCGCTGCCCGCCGAACTCGACGCGGGCTTCGGGCGTCGCCCGCTTGATGCTGGTGGCCGATTTGAGGAGATAGGCTTTGTTCATAAGGTCTCCTTATGCCGCCGCCGGCCGTTATTGGCGGCTTTGAATATAGCGTTCCAGGGTGTGGAGGGATCCGGCGTAGGTGACGCCGGGCTGCTCGGTGACGCGACGGAGGCCGCCGTGGCGGAATGCCTGGCCCCCGACCAGAATTTCGACCCCGCTGTCGGCGGCACGAATCCGGGTGATGGTTTGCCGGAGGGTGTCAATGTGATAATAGACGCTCAACGATAGCCCCACCACATGGGGGCGAATGTCCCGGACGGCCCGGATCAAATCGGCCGAAGGGGTGTTGGCGCCCAGATAGTAGGCATCCCAGCCGTGCATCTCGAAAATGTCGGCGGCCATTTTTCCGCCCACCTGGTGGAATTCGCCCTCGATGCTGGAGACGACCACCCGACGGTCGGTTCGCCGGCCGGAGACCAGCCGGCCGTAAACTTCGTTCATGAGCCCCTCGGTAACGGCGGTCGCCATGTGCTCGACCGCCACGGAGATCCGGTTGTGCTCCCAGAGCTCGCCGACCCGGTAAAGGGACCGGCGGAACAGCCCCTCGTAAAGGGTCTTGACAGGGACCTCATCGACCAGATGGGTGGCCACGATATTCGAACACTCCCGGCGCGCTCCCTTCAGGAGATGGCCCAGATAGGTCTGGTAAACCCGTTCGTCGATCCCGCCGTTCGACTTACCCCGTGTGTCAACGTCCATCGCCGCCATCCTTAGAAGTAAACCGTATAAGCTTATGCCGTAACCCGTACAATCGTATGACTCAACCCAATTAAGATATCGCATCTCATTGGAAAATTCAAACGCTTTGGCAACGGCCCGTAACGGGGCAAGGAAATAGAAAGGGAACAGTCATACCCGGGGCATCACATTACCCCGATAGTTAGCCGGATATCCCGGCAAGAAAGCCTTTCACCGACAAATCTTCGTCAATTTCCGGCCAATGGATGCCATAACCGTCCCCGCTCACTTCATAGTGACCTCTCTGGGCCGGACTTGCATTCCACAAACGGGGATACCAGATGATCGGGACGCTGATGATCCTTCCGTCCTTAAGCTCGCAATGCAGGTAATCCTCGTCGAACCATATCCGTGATATGCGGGCTTCAGTGGGAACGGTGACGCCATTTTTAAATCTTAAAGTACTCATTCCATGCTTTCAACGGCAGTCTGGCGACCAGAGCCTGGAACCCGTCACCCCTCGCCCACGACCCGGATGAAGTCGTCCACGGTAAATCCCGGCCGGCCGCGGCGGTCGTGATCGACGGTGACGTCGGCCCATCGGGCGTAGTGGCGCTCCCGGGATTCGAGCAAAGCGGGGTAGCAGCGGACCAGGGCCGCTCGGGCGGTTTCGCCGGGGGCCTGCTGATAGGCATCTCCCCAGAGGACCGGCCGGGGGGAGTCGATATAGGCGGCCAGCATCCGCCGGCGGACGGCCGGCGGGGTGTCCAGGTGGATGATCCGGGTGAGCCGGGCCAGCCTTCCGAGGACCGCTCCGCCGGTGTAGATGACGCTCCCGGTGGTGTCCACCACCACGTTTCCGGGCACATCCGGGTCCCGTTCCAGCTCATCCAGAATCTCCGTCATCACCTCGATTTCCAGCGCCAGATACCGGGCCTGACGTTCGGCGTAGCCCGGATCGGCGGGGAACCCCAGCCATTGCCCCATCTCCCGGCGGATTCCACCGTCGTCCCGGAGCGCGTCGCCCAGGCGGGCCTCGATGGCATCATCACAGCCGAACCGGTGGAACCCGGCGGCCGCCAGCCGCTTTGACCAGAGGGATTTCCCCGTCCCGGACATCCCGATGAGGGCCAGTCGCATGGGGCTTTAGATCTGTCCCCGGAGCCGGGCCCAGAGAATCCCCAGGTACTCGTGGAGAGCCCTCTCGGTTTTCATCAGGGAATGGGCCCTGGGGAAGAGATCGCTCACCTCGAAAGGATCGTCCGGAGCCACCCGATAGCAGGCGCAGACCGGAATGGGGTGAGCCCCCTGTTTTTCGAAGAGGGCCCGGGCCCGGGGGATGTGGTAAGCCGAGGTGATCAGGAGAAACGGGGCCTCGCCCACCCGATCGGCCACCGCGGCGGCCTCCTCCCGGGTGTCCCGGGGATCGTTGAGCGCGACGATTTGCTCCCTGGGAACCCCGAGGGCTTCGGCGGCGACGGCCATGCCGGGAGCCACGTTCCGGCCGGTGACGATCAGGCGGGCCTCGGGGGTTTGCCGATACCGGAGAATCCCTTCCATGAGCCTCCCCCGGGTGGCGTCGGTAAGCTTTCCGGTCACCGGAAGGTCTGGGTGAATGGGCTTCCCGCCACCCAGGACCACGATCCAGTCGCCGTCGAAACGCTCCGCTGCCGAGGGGTCGCAGGTCCGTTCCAGGGGCCCCAAAAGACTGTCGGCCGTCGGCCGGATGGAGAGGGTGAACAGGAGAACCACCCCGACCGTCACCAGAATCCGGCCGGCCAGGCTTTTCCCCTGACCCCCCGTCCAGAGGAGAATGATCCCGACCCCCGCCAGGAGCAGCGCGGCGGGCATGGGGGATAAAAACGCGGAGACGATTTTCTTGAAGGCGAACATGATCGGCGTCCCGTCCTTAGTGCATGAGTCCCGGCAGGAAGGTAATCACCCCGGGCAGGACCATCAGGATGATCACGCAGAGGATGTAAGCCGGGAGAAAAAAGGCGACCCCCTTGAAGACGTCTTCCAGGGGAACGTCCGGGGCCATCCCCGCCACCACGTAGGTGGTGGCTCCCACCGGCGGGGTCACCGCGCCGAGGGTGGTGATGACCGTGATGATGACCGCGAACCAGAGCGGGTCATAGCCCAGCTCGAGGGCCACCGGAAAGAAGACCGGGATGGTGATGAGGAGCAGGGCCAGAGCGTCCATCACGGCCCCGCCGATCACGTAGATGAAAAAGATGATCGCCATGACGGCGATCCGGGGCACCGGGAGCGCCACCACCCAGTCGGCGATGTCGAAGGGAATCCGGGTGACCGCCAGGAACCGGCCGAAGATCACGGCCCCGGCCACGATGGTGATGACCATGCAGGAAATCCGGAGGGTGTCGGCCACCGAGGCGATAAAGCCTTTCCAGGAAAGCCGGCCCTGGACCACGGCGATGAGGAGCGCTAAAAAGGCTCCCGACGCCCCGGCTTCAGCCGGCGTGAATATCCCGAAATAGAGGCCGAGCATCACCAGGCAGAAGAGGAGCAGCATCTCAACGGCCCCGCTCAAGGCCCGAAACCGCTCGCCCCACCCGGCCTTGGGACCCACCGGGCCCCGGTCCGGGCGGATCAGGCAGACCCCGTAAACGGTGAGGGTCAAGAGGATGGCCAGCAACAACCCGGCCCCGATCCCGCCGTAGAAGAGCCGGGCAATGGACTGCTCGGTGGACAGCCCGATGACGATGAGCACGACACTCGGGGGGATCACCACCCCGAGGGTGGAGCCGCAGGCCACCGCCCCGGTGCTCAACACCCGGTCGTAATGGTATTTCCGCATCTCCGGCAGGGCCACCGTGGTCATGGTGGCGGCGGTGGCCGCGTTGGAACCGCAGATGGCCGAAAAGGCCGCGCAGGCCATCACCGTGGCCATGGCGATCCCGCCCCGGACGTGACCCACCCACCGATACGCGGCCTCGTAGAGCTTCTCGTTGATCCCCGAGTAAAAGGCCACCTGCCCCATGAAGATGAAGAGCGGGATGACGGTCAGCCCGTACTTGGAAAACGTGCTCCAGAGAACCGAGCCCACCATGTTGAGCCCGGCCGGCATTGAGACCACGTAGCAGAACCCGCCAAAGCCGACGATCCCCATGGCAAAACCCACCGGCATCCCCAGAAAGAAGAGGACGGCCAGCAGGATGAGAATCCCCAGAATTCCGACAACCGCCGGGGTCATCGCGCCGACTCCTTATCGGGCCACAGAGCCCGGACCAGATCAGCGAAAAAGACCAGGGCCAGGGCTCCGCACCCGACCGCCACCCCGTAGGTGAACGGGTGATAGGCCACCCGAAGGGTCTCGGTCACCTCGCCGGACCGCATCAAAACCGTGGCCTTCAACCCGATCTGCCAGGCCACCATGGCGAAGAAAACCAGACAGATCAGGCTGTTGACGGCCGCCAGGACCCGGCGGGTTCCTCGGGAAAACCGTCCGATAAGGACGTCCACGGCGATATGCCCCCGCCGGAGCTGGGTGTAGCCCAGGGCAAAGGCGGCGGTCACCGCCCCGAAAAACCCCATCAGCTCGAAGGTCCCCGGGACCGGAACCCAGACGATCCGCAGCAGGATGTTCCCGCAGGTCAACAGGATCATGGCCACCAGAAAAGCTCCTCCGACAAAGGCCAGGCCCCCGTTGAGCCCGCCGACGAACCGGTCGAGCCCTTTCATTACTGGCCCGCGTATTGTCGGGTCAATTGGCGGATGTCATCGACAATGGCCTCCGCCGGAAAGTCCGCCTTGTGCTCGGCGATCCAGCCCTCGACGATGGGCGCCAGGAGCGCATCCCATCGCTTTTCCTCGGTTGCATCGAGAGTGATCTCATCGACGTTATGGGTGGTTTTGGACCACTCGACCGCCTCCTCGACATGGCCGTCCATGTAGTCGCCGGTCCACTGGGCCTGTTCCCGGGCGAGCTTGTCCATCACCTTCTTGACCGATTCGGGAAGGGCCTCCCAGCGGTCCTGGTTCATCACCACCGCAAAGGGGTAGATCACCGTGTCGGTCCGGGTGATGAATTTGCAGTGCTCGGCGAACTTGAGGTCCTTCATGACTTCCAGAGAGGAGAAGAGCCCGTCCACCACGCCCTTCTGAAGGGCTTCCGGGGTGGCCGACATGGGCATCCCCACCTGGTTGGCGCCCCATGCCTTGAGAATCTGGGCGGCTCCGCCCGAGGCCCGGAGATCCACCCCCGAGATGTCCTCGAGGGTCCGGATCGGCTTTCGGGACATGATGTTGGCCGGAGCGGTGGTAAAGAGGGTCAGGACCTTGACCTGATCAAAGGCTTTGGGCTTGTGTTGCCGGAAGAGGTCGAAGAGGACGAGGCTGCCCACCCGGGCGCTGGGGATGCCCAGGGGAAGGCTCGTGGCGTTGGTCACAATGAACCGGCCCGGCTGGTAGGCCATGCAGAGACAGCCGATGTCGGCCTGACCGGCCACCACGCCGTCGAACATGTCCTTAGCCCCCAAAAGCGTCCCGCCGGGGAAGGTATCGATCCGGACGGCTCCTTCGGTCTGCTTTTCCACTTCGGCTTTCCACCGCTCCATCTGAACACAGGGAAAGGTGGGAGCCGGCGGGAAGTTAGCGTAGGTGAGCCGAACCGGTCCGGCCGACGGGGCCGGGGCGAGGGTCAGGATAAGCGTCAGCGCGATGGCGGCCACGGCCGCCGTTTTCAATGCCGTTGGTCTCATGAAATCAGGTCCTCCTTCCGGGGCGTTGCCCCGAATCTTGAGACCTCCGAGGTTTTGTTTGG
>CAZWGY010000119.1:0-11413 GCA_964633575.1 uncultured Desulfobacteraceae bacterium | reverse complement strand
CAGGATGTGGTGGAAAAGGCGGACGTCTTCCACCCGGACGTTGAATTTGTTGAAGTTGTTGATGAAGACGAAGAATCCGAAGAACCCGGTCATAAAGGCCGCTTCGGAGTGGAACGCCGACCGGATGGCCCCCCATTGGAAAAAGAGGATCGACAGAGCGGTCATGAACAGGCCGTTCAGGAGAATGGACGACCACATGTTTCGATCGATGATCGGCTCATCCCGGCGCTTGGGCGCCTCCTTCATGTGACTTGGGAGCGGGGGCTCGCCGGAAAACGCCAGGGCCGCCAGGGTGTCCATGATCAGGTTGATCCAGAGAAGCTGGATCATGGTCAGGGGGAGCCGATAGCCGAGAAACGGCCCGAGAAAGGCCACGAGGATGGCGGCGACGTTTACCGTGAGCTGAAAGGTGATGAACTTCTGAATCGACCGATAGATGGTCCGGCCGTAATGGACGGCGTTGACGATGGATTCCACGTTGTCATCGAGGATGACGATTTCCGATGCCTCTTTGGCCACCTCGCTGCCGGAGCCCATGCCGAACCCGACGTCGCAGTTGTTGAGGGCCGGGGCGTCGTTGACCCCATCACCGGTCATCCCCACCACATAGCCCGTCTCCTGGGTGATCCGGACCAATCGCTTCTTGTCCGAGGGAAGGCACCGGGCGATCACTTTCAGATTCGGGAGGGTTTCCTTCAGGGCCGCGTCGTCGAGCTCGGCCATGTCCGAGGATTCCATGATCACGTCGGCTTCGCTATCCAGGAGTCCGGCATCCCGGGCGATGGCCCGGGCCGTGCCGAGCTTATCTCCGGTGAGCATCACGACCTTGACCCCGGCGTTTCGGAGGGTGGCGATGGCTCCCGGCGCCTCCTCACGGAGCTCGTCGCGGATGGATACGAACCCCAGGAGGGTGAGCCCGTCGGGGAGCGCCTCGGACTCGCCCGTCTCCCTCTCGGCAATGGCCACGGCGATGATCCGGTATCCTTCGTCGGCCCGAGCGTTCAGGGTTTCGGTCAACCGGTTCCGGGCGGCCTCGGACAGGTTGTGGGTGGCGGCCTCGGCATCCATGATGGTGTCGCAGCGGCTCAGAATGATCTCGGCGGCCCCCTTGAACAGCGACAACCGGCTTCCTTCCCACTCCACCTCCGATCCGGAAAACTTCCGCATGGAGTTGAAGGGGATCTGCCGGGTGACCTCGGCGGCCGGGCCCCGGTCGCGCCAGTCGGCCTCGGGCAGAATGAACCGGAACAGAGCCCGCTCGGTCATATTGCCCCCCACCAGACAGGCCTCCTCCCGCTCGGCGGTCGGGTCGAAAACGCAGGTGGATGTTTTCCGGACGGAGAGGTCCAGCCGGGTCCGGAGGGGCCCGGGCACATCCTCGATCTTGTTGTAGCTGGACAGCTCCGCCGTCCCGGGGTCTTCGCCGGACGCCATCGCCATGAATCCCACGGCCTCGAGCTGCCCCTTGGTGATGGTTCCGGTCTTGTCACAGAAGAGGATATTTAAGCTCCCCGCGGTCTCGATCCCCAGCAACTGTCGGACAAGAACGTGGGAATTCAAGAGTTTGCGCATATTCTGAGCCAGGACGATGGCGATCATCATGGGCAGCCCCTCGGGAACCGCCACCACGATAATGATCACGGCCAGGATAGCCGCGGTGGTGACATCGTAGATTACCTGCTGCCAGTCGGCGATGTAGGCGAGAATCTGGTCCCCGGCAAAGCTGTTGTCCATGAGGACCGCCTTGAAAATAAAGGAGGCGGCGATGAAGGAGGCTCCGATGTAGCCGAACTTGGAGATCCCCTGGGCCAGCCGGGCCAGCTTCACCCGGAGGGGGCCGATCCGTTCCTCGGCGGTCAGCTCCTTGGCCAGCTCGCCGAACCGGGTCCCGTCGCCCACCTTCCTGACCTCGAGGACGGCCTCGCCGTCCTCCACGGTGGTCCCCCGGAACAGGGCGTGTGGGTCGTCCAGCGGAGGGGAGTCATCGGCCGGCTCGCCCACCGTCTTTTTCACCGGCTCGGCCTCCCCGGTGAAGACGGCCTGGTGGACCTTGAGGGTCCCGGCCCGGAGCCGGCCGTCGGCCGGTATCTTATCCCCCGGCTGGAGCAGGATCAGGTCTCCCACCACGATGTCGTCGATCTTCAGGGTCCGGATATGGCCGTCCCGGAAGACGTTGACGTTGATCTTGGAGGCCTCTTCCTGGAGCTTCTGGAAGGTCTGCTCGTTTTTGAACTCCGATGCCGTGGAGACGAGGGTGGCGAGGGCGACGGCCGCGGCGATCCCCACCCCCTCGTACCAATGGGCGAATCCGGTCACGGCCAGCACGGTGATGATGGCCAGTGCCACCAGGAGAATCACGATCATGGGATCTTTAAAGCTCTCCAGGAGCTTGTCCCAGAAGCTCTCCACTTCCTGCGGGGTCAGGGCGTTGCTCCCATGGGTTTCCCGTGATCGTCCGGCCTCCGTTTCACTCAATCCTTTGAAATCGTATTGCATATTGTTTTCTCCAGGTTTCGTTCAGTCCATATTGTCCGTTTTAAAGGGCCGGGTAAGCGCCATGCTACTCTTTGCCGCTTTCGGGGGCATCGTCGAAGAACCGTTGATGAAGCCGGTTCCGCGCCAGCTTCTGCAAGTCCACTACCGAGTCGTTTTCGTCAACGATCTCCGCCCCGAGGACCGTTTCGATGAGATCCTCCAGGGTGACCAGGCCGGCCAAACCGCCGTAATCGTCCCAGACAACGGCGATGTGCCGCCGGGTTTTCAGAAACTCCGTCAACAGAACCAGGCAGTTGATGGTCTCCGGCACGGCGGAGACCGGCTGCCGCAAAGTCGATATCGGGGTTTCCGGCGGTTCGAGGATCTTGGCGGTGCTCAGCTCGTGCATCATAATGTAACCCACCACGTTCTCCCGGTCCCCCTGATAAACGGGTATCCGGGTGTGACCCCGCTTCCGGGCTTCCTCGAAAGCATCGGCCACGGTGGTCGATTCGTCCAGGGAAAAAATCACCGTCCGCGGGGTCATGATCTCCCGGACCGTCCGGGTTTCCAACTGGATGATGTTGTGGATCATCAGGCTTTCCCAGGGGGAAATCTCGCCGTGCTTGGCCCCGAGCTGGATGGTTCCCAGAATGTCGTCCTCAGTCACCGACGGGGTCGTCTCCCCATGACGGGTCAGCATCTTCGAGAGCTTCTGAGTAATCAGGATCAGCGGATAGAGGCCAAACTTCATCAGGGTCAGTGGCCAGATCACCGACGGCCAGAGGAACCGCCAATAGGCCACCCCCACGGTTTTGGGGATGATATCGGCGACAAAGAGAACGCCCAGGGTAAAGGCGATGGAAAAGGCGGGCACGGCGGCCGCCCCCAGCAACTGGTAGGCGTACATTCCGGCAATGGTGCCCCCCGCCGTTTTGGCCAGGGTGTCCAGGATCAGGACAGCCGACAGGGGCACGGTGTTGTCCCGCTTGAGATCGATCATCTTCCGAGCCTTGATTTGTCGGACCCCACCGGATTTTTCGGCCTCCAGGGTCCCCATCCGGGTGGAGTAAAGAACAGCTTTGAAAAGCGAGCAGTTGGCCGAGATAAGGATGGTCAGGCCGACCACCGCGATCAGCAGCAGCATGGATGTGCCTCCGTCATGCCGTCGAAGTCCGGCCGGGGGGTTGCGGGATTCGGGTATCTGCCCCCGACCGGAGACGATGGAGAAATGCCAGGCTCTTTAAGGCCCGGCCAAGATGGTAGGGGACGAACCCCTCCAGAAATGCCTGCCCTTCGGCCAGCGGCCGGGGGCCGAACCGGATTCGGATCGCCTGACGGAAGTCCCCTTCCCGGACCCAGAGGAGCTGTTTGACCGTTCCTTTTGCCAGGGTCATTGTTCGCCGGGCCCCCGGTTTACAGTCGCCGCAGACGAGCCCGCCGCCGGCGACATCGACGGTCACCCGGTCACCCGGCATCCGGTCCAAAGACAGGCCGCATCGGATGCACCGGTCCAGGCGGGGACAGAGCCCGGATGCGTCCAGAAACCGCGTCATGAAAATGATGCTCAAGGAATCGCCTTCGATCCGGCCGTCGTCCAGGGCGGCCAGGGTGTCTTCCAGCAGATTGTAGATATGAGGCTGGGCCACCCCCGCCTCCATCCATTCACTGACCAGCTCGGCCCAGAAGCTGCCGTAGGCCATCCGGGTGACATTCGACCGGATGGACGGAAAGGGACAAGTCGAGGTGGCCTCCTGGAGCACCGGAAGCCCGCCTCGCCGACGGACCGGGACCCGGCAGACGGCGTCGATGGTGGTCAGGATCTCCAGAATTCCGCCGAACCGCTTGACGCTCTTTTTCGCCGACTTGGCCACCACGCTGATCTTCCCCCGGTCGGGGGTGAAGAGGGTGAGGATCAGGTCGGCGTCGCCATAAGCGGTGCGCCGAAGAATGATGGCCGGAGTGGAGAAACAGGAATTCGCCATCAGAGTCCGAGGAGGGCGGTGGCGATGGAAAAATAGCAGAACACGCTGATGATGTCGATGGCGGTGGTGACAAACGGGCCGGTGGCCACGGCCGGGTCGATGTTGACCCGAGCGAACATCATCGGTACCAGCGACCCCACCAGGGCCGCCACCGACATGGAGCTGAGCACCGCCAGGGACACCGACGCGGCCACCGCCACCATGCTGAACTGGAGCTGAGCCACCGCCCCGATGAGTACACCGTAAACCACTCCCAGAATCAGCCCCACCGACAGCTCCTTGCCGATCACCTTCCAGACGTCCCGGACGTGGAGCAGACCGGTGGCCAGTCCCCGGACGACGATGGTGGATGACTGGGTCCCGATATTGCCCCCCATTCCCATGATCACCGGGATAAAGGCCGCCAGGGCCGTGAATCGGCTGAGGCTCTCCTCGAAGTGGCCGATGATAAGAAAGGCGATCAGGCCGCCAAAACATGAGGCAAAGAGCCAGGGGAGCCGGATCCGGGTGCTCTTGAGCACCGATTTGGTCTCGACGAATTCCCCGCCGGCGCCGGCCATCTTCAGGATGTCCTCGGTGGCCTCCTCCCGGAAGATGTCGATGACGTCGTCCACGGTGACGATCCCCACCAGCTTGTGCATACTGTCCACCACCGGGACCGCCAGGATGTCGTACCGGGCCACCAGCTTGGCCACCTCCTCCTGGTCCATGTCGGTGGTGACGAAAAAAACGTCCGTGGACATCAGCTCTCTGAGCGGGGTTTCCGGAGCGACCAGCACCAGTTGCCGGAGGGAAGAGACCCCCACCAGCCGGCCGTATTCGTCCACCACGTAAAGGTAAAAGGGCATCTCCACGTCGGAAAACTCCGTCTGGAGCGAGGCGATGGCCTCCCGGGCGGTCATGTCCTCTTTCAAGGCGATGAAGTCGGGGACCATGATCCCGCCGGCCGTCTCGTCCCCGTAGCGCAGCAGTCCCTCGAGCTGTTCCAGCCCCTCCTGCTTCATCTTGTCGAAGATGGCGTTGGCCATCTCCTCGGGCAGCCGGCCGATGATGTCGGCGACGTCATCGGTGGCCATCTGTTCGAGGACCTCGACGATCTCCTCTAAGGCGATGTTCTCGAAGAGGTCCCGGAGGGTGTCCTCTCCAAGCTCGCTGAACAGGGTTCCCTTTTTCTCCACGTCCTTGATCATCCCCAGCAGCTTGAGCTGGTTCGATATGGTCAGGGAGGGAAAGACAAAGGCGAGGTCCGCCGCGTGGGTCTTGTTGACGATTTTGCGGAGATTGCTTGTGGCGTTGCGCCGGAGCAGCCGCTTGATGCTGTCGGTGAGGATCTTGTGCCGATCAGGGTTCATGGGGCCCTCACTGAATGATCCGGATATGAGAGGACTGGCGGAGGGTCTTGAGCCAGTCCTGGAAGGCCTCGTTGACCGCCTGCTCGTAGAGGGTCCGCTCGATCTGGTCCGAGACTTCGGAAAGGGGCTTTTCAGATGTCGGCGATTTCCGGATCACCTCGACCACCCGAAAGATCTGAAACCCCAGGTCGGTCTCCAGCACCGGAGTGATTTCCCCTGGCGCCGTCGCCTCGATGGCCGGCCGGATCTCGGGAGATAGGTCCTCGGGGGAAAAGTTCCCAAGGTCTCCGCCCCGCTCGGCCAGGGCGTCGGAATGGTCCCGGGCCACGTTGGTGAAATCGGCTCCGGCCTCCAGGCGGGACCGGATGGCGGCCATCTCCTCCCGGGCCGCCGCTATCTCGGCCGCCGACGGCGTTTCGGGAAGCTGCTTTAAGATGGTCTGGAGATGGTATTGCCGCTCCGCCGCCGCCTCGGTCCGGGTCTTTTCGTAGTGCCGCCGGATGTCCTCGTCGGTGATGACGATCTTGGCCTTGACCTGCCGGTTGACGAGCTGCTGCCGCAGGAGCTGATCCCGGATCCGGTTCCGGTAGTCCTCCAGGGTCAGCCCCTGAGGGGCCAGGGCCTCCCGGAGGTCCTCGTCGGTGTAAGCCTGAGCCGATTTGATCCGCTCGATGGCCGCGTCCACCTCCGCCGAGCTCACCGAGATCCCGAGCCGATTTATCTCCTGGTCGGTCAGGGTCTCGTCGATCATCTGGTCGAGGATCTCCCGGCGGATCTTGAAGATCGTCTCCCGCTCCTTTTCAACCGGGTAGCCGGCGGAGCGAATCTGAGCGGCAAAGGGGGCCACCCGCTCGTCGAGCTCGGTCAGGGTGATGATATCGTCGTTGACCACGGCGACGATTCGGTCCACCACTTCCGGATCGTCGGCGGCCGGCGCGAAGCCGGGGGCCAGTAGAAAGAGGATCAGGCCAAGCTGGATAGCGAGGCCCCGTCCGAAGCGGGTCGGGTGGTCTAAGGGGCGTCTGCGATTGTGTTCCATGTGGTCCTGTTGATTGCTACCTCGTATTGGTGTCTCAATGCCGTAATCCACGGCCGGTAAGCGGCTTCCAGCTTTTCGCGCCGAAGCTGCCGGACGATGGTCCTGTAAAAAACTTCCGACGGGTCCCCGGAGCCGTCATATCGAGCCCGGTACCGCTCGGCCACCTCCTCCGGACTCACGGTCACCGTCAGGGCGAGGTCGGCGGCCACCACTTTGTCCATCAGGAGCCGGGCTTCAAGCTCCGTGCGAAAGTCGGCCGGGGAGATGGCCGATTCAAGGAGCGCCGATGAAAAGTCGCCGTCCGGATATCCCCGTTTCAGGGCCGCCTCGGCCCGGTCGAGCTCCGCTTCCGACACCCGGATGCCCAGCTCCCGGGCCCGCTCGGCCAGAATCATCCGCTCCACCAGCTCCCGGAGATGAGCCACCCGCGCCGCCTGGAGATCGAAGCCCGGCGGGTAGGCGGCGGCGGTCATGGCGATGTCAAACGAGCGTTGAAACTCAGCCCGGCTTAGAGTCGCGTCGTTGACCCGAACCAGCGGGGGCTCCCCGACGGTCCGCCGCTCGCCACATCCCGGCGCCGTCAGCAGGAAAAGAGTCATCACCACGATAATCACAAAATCTTTAATTATTAACACGCTGGGAGATCTGTTTCAAGATGTTTTTGGCTCGCTGGAGGGGCCGGCCGCTCCCGCCGGCCGCCGCCAGGTCCACCTGGAGGGTTCCGTCCGGAGTCAATCGCATCCCCTGTTTAGCCCCCGCCAGAGCCAGGTCCACGATCCCCATGGGCCGGCGCTGATGGGCTTCGGAAAACTGGAGCCCCATCCGGGTTTCGGCCAGATCCAGCCGCCGAACCCCGGCCCGGATGCAGAGAACCCGGAGCATGATCTTGAGGAGCAGGTTGGCCGCCTCCGGCGGCAGGGGGCCGAACCGGTCAGCCAGCTCCTCCTTGAAATCGGCGATCTCCTTAAGCTCCCGCATCCGGGCCAGCCGTCGGTAAGCGGTCAGCCGCTGGTCGATGTCCGGGATGTACTCCTCGGCAATGTAGGCCGACAAGTCGATATGGATTTCGGGCTCGAGATCCTCGATCACCGGCTGTCCCTTGAGCTCGGCCACCGCGTTTTCCATGAGCTTCAAAAACATGTCATAGCCCACCGCCGCGATGTGCCCCGACTGGGAAGCCCCCAGGATGGTCCCGCCGCCCCGTATCCGGAGGTCGCTCATGGCGATCTGAAACCCGGAGCCCAAATCGGAGTGCTCCATCAAGACTTTCAGCCGCTTCTGGGCATTCCGGGTCAAAGTCGATTCCTCGGGGATGAACAGGTAGGCGTAAGCCTGCTCGTCGGCCCGGCCCACCCGGCCCCGGAGCTGATACATCTGAGCCAGCCCGAACCGGTCGGCCCGGTTGACCAGGATGGTGTTGGCCGCCGGGACGTCCAGCCCCGATTCAATAATGGTGGTGCAAACCAGCATGTCAAGCTCCCGGGCCAGAAACCGGAACATCACCGACTCGAGCTCATCCTCTCCCATCCGGCCATGGGCCACCTCCAGACGGACCTCCGGCACCAGCTCCTTCAGGCGAGCCGCCATGGTCTCGATCCCGTGGATATTGTTGTGGACAAAGTAGATCTGTCCGCCCCGGGCCAGCTCCTTGCGGATGGCTTCGGCCACAATGGCATCCTCGAAGGCACAGACATAAGTGATGATGGGATGGCGGTCTTCGGGCGGGGTGGAGATGACCGAGATGTCCCGGACTCCGGTCATCGACAGATGGAGGGTCCGGGGGATGGGGGTGGCGGTGAGGGTCAGGACGTCCACCGTCTCCCGGAGGGCCTTGAGCCGCTCCTTGTGCTTCACCCCGAACCGCTGCTCCTCGTCGAGGACCAGGAGCCCCAGATCCCGGAAGACGACGTCTTTCTGGATAAGCCGGTGGGTCCCGATGACGATGTCGATTCCACCGTCGCCCAGGCCCTTGACTATGGATCGCTGCTCGGCGGCGGACCGGAACCGGCTCAGGCACGCCACGTTGACCGGGTAACGGTCGAACCGGGCCGAAAAGGTGGCATAGTGCTGCTCGGCCAGGACGGTGGTGGGGACGAGGACGGCCACCTGCTTGCCTTCGTTGATCGCCAGAAAAGCGGCCCGGAGCGCCACTTCGGTCTTGCCGTACCCCACGTCCCCGCAGACCAGCCGGTCCATGGGGGTGGGTGCCTGCATGTCCGCGATAACCGCCTCGATGGCCCGGCGCTGATCCGGCGTCTCCTCGTAGGGAAAGTCGGACACCAGCCCCGCAAAGGCGCCGTCCGGCTCCCCGAAGGCGTGTCCCCCTCGAACCTTGCGGGCCGCGTAGAGCTTGAGGAGCTCGCCGGCGATCTGCTCCACCGACCGTTTCACCCGGGCCTTGACCTTTTCCCAGGTCCGCCCGCCCATCTTGTCGAGGGTGGGGCCCATGCCCTCCACCCCCAGATATTTCTGGATGGTGTTCATCCGGTCCACCGGGAGATAGAGCCGGTCCTCGTCCCGGTACCGGATCAACAGGAAGTCATTGGTGCCCCCGTCGAGTTCGAGCTTTACCAGCCCATCATACCGGCCGATCCCGTGGTCCACGTGGACCACGAATTCCCCCTGCTTGAGATCCTCGACGGCCAGCAGCTCCGAAGGGGGCACCGGCCTGGAACCCCGCCGCGCGGTTTGGCGGCCGGCCCCCAGGATCTCGGTATCGGTCATCACCGCAACCTGCTCGTCCGGCCAGAGCATCCCGCCGGACAGGGGCCCCGGCAGAAGATGGACCCGCCCCCGGCCGTCGAGGCCGGGAAAGGCATTTTCTTCAGTCTCGGCCGCTTCGATCCCGTAGCCGGCCAGGATTTGCCGCAGCCGCCGGGCGCCCCGTCGCTGGTTTATCGCCAGAACCACCCGATCTAATGCCTCAATCCGGGTCCGAATCCAGTTGGCCAGAGGGCCAAAGGGCTGCTCCGAGTTCCGGGATTGCTTCAGCTCGAGGGTCAGATCAGCGGCCGGCGCGGCCGAGAGGTAGAAGCTCACGCCGGCATCCGGACCGGTCACCGCCAGGGGGGACAGGGACACCGGATTTCGGTCCGCCAGGGCCGCCGTCACGGCCTCCGGGGAAAGGTAGAGATCATCGGGCTGGAGCACCAGCCGGCCGGCTTTCCGGCCTTCCGCGTACCCGTCGGCCACCCGGTCGGAAAAGGCGGCCATGGCGTCTTTGACCGCGTCGGGCTCCTGAAGCAGAAACAGGGTGTCGTCCGGAAGATAGTCGAACAGGGTGTCGGCGCCCGAGTGGATCAGCGGGGCCAGGCCCTCGATCCCCGGGAAAATCCCGTTTTCCTGAATCCGCTCCACCAGCTCCCGGACCCGTTCCACCGGCACATCAGCCAGGAGCGCCGCCTGGCGGACCCGCTGAATCACCGGGTCGATCTCGGTCATTCTGAGGATCACCTCCCTCGCGGGCAGGACGACCGCCTCGTCAACCCGCCTCAAGGTCCGCTGGGTGTTGGGGGAGAAAAACCGGAGAGACTCCACCATGTCGCCGAACAATTCCATCCGGAGCGGCGCCTCGTAAAGGGGGGTGAAGACGTCGAGAACCCCGCCCCGGACCGAAAAATCACCCGGCTCCTCAACGATGGCGGCCCGGGTGTACCCCCCGGACACCAGCTTCCGGACAAATCCCTCACGGTCGATCTCCTCGCCGGCCATCACCAGCTCGACAAATTCGGTGATCTCATGCCGGGGGATCAGCCGGCATAAGAGCCCCTCGGCCGAAATGACCAGCAGGGGCGGGCGCTCGGCCGCCGTGAGGCGATACAGGGTCCGAATCCGGCGGGCCGCGGTCTCGTTGTGGTAGGAGACCATCTTGAACGGCAGGATATTGTAAACGGGAAAGGTCAGGATTTCAGACGCCGGGTCTTGGGCGAAAAAACGGAGGTCATCGGCAACGGTCTCCGCGGCCCGGACCGACGGCACCACCACGACGGTGGGGCCCCCGGTCGCTGAATGAATCCGACCGGCGGCATAAGCCGCCTGAGACCCCTCGACCCCGGCGCACCGGATCGGTCCGGTCCGCTCGGAGATCGCGTCGATGACCGCCCGCAAAGGCCGGCGGGTCGAAAGACCCGGATGTTTTTTTTCTTGATTTCCGTCCATAAAATCGATAAAGAAAGACTCAACGTCACGCCGACGTAGCTCAGCCGGTAGAGCAGCTGATTCGTAATCAGCAGGCCAGCGGTTCGAATCCGCTCGTCGGCTCCAGAAAAATCAAGGCTTTCAGGGACGCTCCCCGAAAGCCTTTTTACATTCTATCCCGCCAAACCGGATGGAAGCAAGGGATTTTTCGAGCGGCAAGGCTAGTTTTGCCTTGACGGCAAGGGCCGCTATCGGATAAGGTAAAATCGTCCGGTGCGGGGGAGGCACCCAACACATAAAAGCGCCGATTCCGGCACCCGCCGCCCCTTCGCCGGGCGATTGTTCAGAAAATGGGCGGGGCAAAAGCTAACCCCCCTCTAGCGCCCCGCCCATCACCTTTTCATCCGCCAAAATCCCATCCGCCG
>CAZWGY010000118.1:5816-11434 GCA_964633575.1 uncultured Desulfobacteraceae bacterium | reverse complement strand
CTGAGTAAGTCGGCCGAGCCCGGCCGGGACGTGGCGGGCTCGGCTTCCAGTGGCACGATGGCGTCGGCGGGGCAGAGCTGGACCGCCTCCCGGCAGCGGTCCAGCTCCTCGGAAGTCTTCGGCCGGCCGCGGACAACGGCGGCATCGTGGGGAAGCGTCTCGTCCGGGTTCATGCCGAAGGCCTCCGGCGCGATTTCCGCGCAGAGGCCGCACCCGATGCAGCGGTCGGTGATCTCAAACCATCGGGCCGTCTCCCCGGCGGGGCGATCCATTGGCTTATCCGTCGTCGGAGCGGGATCGGCGGCCAATCAGCTCATCACCAGGTGACCCAGCCCCTTTCCCCGGAGAAACTGGGGGTAGAGGGCGTAGGCCGGCTTTAATATGGGCAGGAGCTTCAAGGTCTTGGGCACGTTGCCCCGAGCCACCACCTGACGGCGGGTCAGCGCCGATACCAGGTTGGCCCGGCCATGCCAGAACTTGTGGGCGAAGTCGGCGTTCATGGTCATGGTGACCTCCGGGGTCCCGTCGAAGTCGCCCTGAAATATCTCCAGGGTCTCCCCCCGTGCGTCTATGGTGATGGTGGCCGACGGCTTTTTATAGACGAACTGGACGCAGAGGTTGCTGGCCAGAAGGGCCGGACCGATCTCGGGGTCGGCCTTCAACCGCTCGTAGAAGTCAACCAGGACGTCATATAGGGTTTCGGTGTCGGCGAAGACCTGGGTCATTTCGGCGCCGGCCCCCCGGCCGGCTGCGGATTGGATGTCGGCCTCGTCCACCGGAAGGGGCTCGATCCGCTGGTCGTGGATGGTCTGGACGATCCGGATCACCGCCTCCCGGCTGGGTTCCACTGGGTTGTAGAGCATGGAGCCGTCTTCCATGGCGGTGGTGGCCACCTGTTCGAGGCGGGCGAGGTTGTCGGTCACCCCGGCGTCCTTGAGGTTCAGGGGGATGCCGGTGAGGTGAGCGATCTGGCGGTTTAAGGTCCGGACCCGCTCGACCCCGGCCCGGGCCGCCGCCTTTCGCATCCAGCCGTCCACGAACCGGAGGGTCCCGATGGCCCGGGCGGCGGTGTTCCGGGCCCGATGGGTCTTGGCCCGGAGCCAGGCCCGGGGGCCGCCCAGGATGTTTCCGCCGCCACCACCCCCGGATCGGATGAGGCTCTGGCTTTCCTCCACGAGCTGAGGAAAAGTCACGCCCAGGGCCTCGGCGATGTCGGCGAACCGGTCCGGGGCGGCGTCGAGGTTGTGGGCCATCACCTCGGGAAGAACCAGGGCGTTGGCCAGGCCGTGGGGGATGTGATAGACCCCGCCGAGGGCGTGAGCGATCCCGTGGGCCATTCCCACCATCGAGTGAGAGAAGGCCACCCCGGCCAGGAAGCTCCCCACGAGCATGCCGCCCCGGGCCTGGATGTCGTCCGGCCGGGCGCAGGCCCGGAGGATGTTTTCGCTGATGAGGCGGATGGCGTGGAGGGCCAGGGCGTCCGACGCGGGGGACCATTCCCGGTCAACGTAGGCTTCCACCGCGTGGGTCAGGGCGTCCATCCCGGTGGCGGCGGTGAGCTTCCCCGGCATGGAGACGGTCATCTCCGGGTCGAGGATCGCCAGGTCCGGGAGAAACTGAGTTTCGGCAAAGGGGAGCTTCACGTCGGCGTCCGGGTCGGCGATCACCGCCACCTTGGTTACCTCGGACCCGGTGCCGGCGGTGGTGGGGATGACGATGGACGGCGGGAGCGATTCGGCCGGCGAGAGGAGATAGGCGCCCAGATGGTCGGCCACCCGGCCGCCCTTGGCCAACAGAAGGTTGGTCACCTTGGCGGTGTCGATGACCGAGCCGCCCCCGACGGCGATCACCATGTCGCACTCGTCGGCCCGGCCCATCTCGGCGCAGGCCTCCACGGTGGCGATGGTGGAGTTCGGGGGGACGTCGCTGAAGGTCCGGCGAATCTCGACCCCGGTGCCGGCAAAGGCGGTCCGGACCCGATCGGCCAGTCCGGTCTGTTCTATGACGGCGTCGGTGACCAGCAACGCCCGCCGCCGGCCGAATCCGCGGAGGGCCGGGCCGAGATTGCCCAGGATTCCAATGCCGTAAATAACCTTGGTGGGCAGGGTAAACTCGAAATAATCGGGAAGCATCCGTGCTCCTTTCAGGACGATGAAGACGGTTTTCGTTTGGATGAAGATTGGGGCCGTTCGAGACCCTCGGCCTCGGCGGCATATTCAAGGGCCATTTCAAAGGCCGCCCGGGTCACGGACAGGACTCGGGCAAACCCCTCGTCGGAGAGTTCCCGGGCGATGTCGTGGCGCCGGTAGATGTTGACCAGCTCCCGTTCCCGCTCCATAAGCAGGGGCAGCCGGCCCAGGCCCCAGTTTTCAAGGATCGTCCAGACCTCGGGGTTGTAGGTCCGGGTGTATCGGATGATGAAAGGCACCGGGTCGTGCCGGGCGAGGAGCGAGGAAAGCCGGAGGATCAATTCGAAGGAGAGGGTGGCGGTCCCGTTTTCCACTTTTTTGAGGATGCTTGCGTCCGGAAGCTGGATGGCCTCGCTCACCTCCCGAACCGTCAGCCCGGCCACCTCACGCAGGTCCCGGATGGATGCCCCGGCCTCGGCCAGCATCCGCCGGTGCTCGGGCGAGCTGATCACTGCTTCCAGCCGGGCCGATGCTCCGCCGGTCCTGGCGGCCAGCTTCACGGCGGCGGCGGTGGCGCCCAGCAGCAACCGGACGAGGGACCGCTTGCCGGAAGGGTAGCGGTCCACAATCTCTTCGGGGATCGCCTCCGGGTCACCGGTGTCGTCGATCTCCTCGGGGAGGATCACATCTTTGGGCGGCGGAGCCGGCGGCTTCCGGCGGGCCATCAGATTGCGCCTCCGAGCTGTGAACGGGCGCACCGGTAGCCGTCGGCCACCAGCGCCTCCGCCCGGCGGGGGTTAAACCGGATCAGCGATGCCAGCCCCATGGGCTTTTCAGGGGCCACTACCCGGACCCGGCAGGCGCGTTTGGTGGCTTCGGGGATCGACTCGCAGGAGCCGATGAGGAAGTGCTCAAAGGCCCGCTCGGCCGCTTCCATGAGGGTCCGGGGGACCGGCTGGGGGAATTTCCCGACGGGGGACAGGAGAACCACGACGATCTCATCGGCGCCCGCCGCGATGGCCGGCATCAGGGGGGTATTGGCCATCACCCCGCCGTCCCAGTATGCCTCGCCGTCGATCTCCGCCCAGGGAAAGAGGATCGGCATGGCTCCGGCGGCCATGAGGTGATCCACCGTGACCTCCCGCTGGGTGACGTAGTGGAGCCGACTGGTGCGGAGGTGGATGATCGGAATCCGGATCTGAATGGGACAGCGCCGGAGGGCCGGGATGTCAATGTGCTCCGTGAGAGTGGCCCTCAGCGGAGCGGTGTCCATGAGCGGCGCCACCCGCTTGCCGGCGACCAGAGCTCCCAGAAACGCTGGCAGGCTGAGCCGGTAAACCCGCCGCCGGCTGTATTGCCGCCACATCCGGGCCAGCTCCGCCGGAACTATACCGGAGCCGATGGCCGCCGCGTTGATGGCCCCGGCCGATGCCCCGCAGATGAGATCCGGCGACCATCCCCGCTCCTGGAGGTACCGCCAGACCCCTACCTGGAACGCCCCCCGAGCCCCGCCGCCGGACAGAATCAGTGCCCGCTCCATGGCTACTCCAAAAGAAGCTCGGGATCGCCCCGCAACAGGGCATCATGCCAGGCGAACTCCCGCTGCAAGATGGTCTCGATGAGTGGATCGATGTCCTTGATGGTTTTAAAGGCGTCGTAGCCCTCCCCCACGAAATCCATGATCCGCCCTAAGCCGAGAATCCGGGCCGTGGCCCGGACGGTTTTCAGGGAGACCCCCACCATCCATTTATGGCTGAGCTTGTGGAAGGCCCGGGTCACCCGGCCGATGAGCTCGATCTGGTAAACCCGCTCATCCTCGTTGTCCAGAGCCTGATAGACCTCGGCGTATTGAGCGAGATCCATGTCCTCGCCCACCTCCTGCCTGATCATCTCCTCGACCATCCGGTCGTCGAGCCGGTCGGAGAACTCGTGGAGCTCGATGACCAGCCCCACCGCCGAAACCATCCCACTGTAAACCGCGCCCTTGAGGACCCGGTGGAGGGTTTTGATGCTCTGGTCCCGGAAGGCGAAGTCATCCGGGGCGTATAGCTTCCCGAAAAAGAAACGGGCCATCTTCTGGTACTCGGGGTTCGCCATGAGGTCCGCGTAGGTCCGGGATAGCCGGTCCGATTGAAATTGCTGCAAAGTCCGCTTCAGGCGGGTGAATTGGCCGTCGGAAACATCCGGTTGCGTCATAAGAATTGAACGACTCCTCCGATGGGTACAGCCTGATATCCGGCTGGGTAAAACGTTATCATATCGTCTGAAACCATAGTTTAAGCCCCACGGGATGTCAATGGGGAAATCGACCCACCCCCGCATGACCCGCGAGATTTTTTTGGAATCACACTTGACAATTATAACGCACTGCGTCATATTAGCAATAACGCATCGCGTCATCAACGGGATGGCGGGATCGGGACCGGACATAGATGACGACAATGGACCCATAATAAGGAGGACAAACATCATGACGACCACTCAGACCGAAACAATGAACGCACGGGCCGAATCCCCCTACTTCGTGGTTCGAACCCTGAACAAGGCTTATGATCGATACGAAAAGGCCGCTGACCACTACCGGGAGCAGTTCGTGGAAAAGCCGCTTCAGGCCGGCCGGATTCTGGTCACCGGCGTCAGCCGGGATCTGAAACGGCTCAGCCGGGAAACCACCGACGGGATCCGCGAGCGTCTGCCCGATGTTGAGGGGATCCGCGGGAAGATCACCGAGCGCCTCAACCTGCCCACCCGGGCGGACATCGAGCGGCTCAACAGCGCCATGGACGCCCTGAGTGTCCGGGTCGAGCAGCTCAGTGAGAAGTGCGAGGCATAACCGATCACCCTGGCTCCCCGGCCCGCTTTCCAAATTCGGCCGGGGAAGAATGGAGGACAGATATCATGGCGGAGACCCAGAAGAAGGCTGAAAAACCTGGAGCCCGAAAAATCAAGAAGTATGCCAACCGGAAGCTCTACGACACCACCGATAAGAAATACGTCTCGCTCGACCGGCTTTCGGAGCTGATCAAGGCCGGCGAGGAGGTAACCATCGAGGACAACGAGACCGGCGAAGACATCACCGCCGCCGTGGTCTCTCAGCTTCTGGCGAGGGAGAAAAAGGATGGTGAGACGGATCTGCCGGTCGGGATGCTCATGCAACTGCTGAGAAAGGGCCGGGGCACCGTGGCGGGCTATGCCAAGAAATACGCCGGCCTCTGGCAGGGCGCGGTGACCATGGCCGAGGACGAGATCGACAAGCTGGTCTCCATCCTGGTCAAGGACAAGGAGATTTCCGAGTCTGAGGGATTCCGGCTCAAGCGGGAGATGATGGCCTACGCGGACGGCTTCAAGAAGTGGGTCGGCGACAAGGTTGACCAGCGGGTCAACGAGGTGATGGGCGTGATGAACCTGGCCACCAAGGACCAGGTGGTCCGCCTCACCGAGCAAATCGAGGCCCTGACCGAAACCGTGGAGCGGCTCGAGGCGATGCAG
>CAZWGY010000118.1:4465-5716 GCA_964633575.1 uncultured Desulfobacteraceae bacterium | reverse complement strand
GGTTTTTGTTTTTCTTTGCGCCATTGCGGCCTGGTGTCTTTGCGTTATTTCCCGGATATGGCGCGATAGGAGACGGTCCGTGGGCATCACCATCATCCAGAAAAGCGATCTGAACACCCCCAGGCGGCACCCGAAAATCGCATTGGTCCTGGCCGGGGGCGGGGTTTCGGGCGGGGCCTTCAAGCTGGGCGGGCTCCTGGCCCTGAACCGGTTCATGGTCAACCAGAAAAGCACCGGCTTCGACATCTACGTGGGAACCAGTGCCGGAGCCATTATCGCCGCCTATCTGGCCAACGGGGTTTCCGTTCTGGAGATACTCCGGAGTTTGGAGGGCCGCCGTCCGGCGGGGGATCTCTTCCCGCCGGCCGACCGGCCGCATAAGGTTCCGGCTACGGTCCGGGCTTCCGATCTCTACTTTCCCAATTACTTGGATTTTTTCCTCGCCCCATTCCGGATGGGGGCGGCCCTGGTGGACCGGGGACCAGCCGCCGCCATCCGGCTCGTCTCCCGGAACAACCTCTTGCGCCGGCCTTTCCGACGACGGCTGGCTCATCTCCTCCGGCACCCATCCGCCCCCGCTTTCGTCCGGTTCGCTCAGGACTGCCTCGACGCGGGACCGGCCGCCGTCCATCGCCCCGCCATCCCCTGGGGCTTTATCCCGGCCGGCCTCTTTGCCACGGACCGGTTCGAGCGCGCCTTATGCCGGAGCTTCAAGACCGCCGGACTCTCCGACGATTTCGCCGAGCTCCACCGACGGACCGGCAAAGCCCTCTACCTGACCGCCACAAATCTCAACACCGCCGAGCGGACCGTTTTCAGCCACGAAGCCCATTCCCATGTCCCGGTGTCCCGGGCCGTGGCGGCGTCCATCGCCGTCCCCCTGTTTTACAAGCCGGTAACCATCGACGGCGTCGATTACGTGGACGGGGCCGTGGCCAAAACCACCAGCATCGACCTGGCCGCCGCCAGGGGCGCGGACCTCATCTTATGCTATAACCCCTTCCGACCGTTCAACCACGACTCCTATTGCCGGTTGAACGAGGGCGGCGAGCGCCGGCCCTGCATCGCTCATGACGGAATCTACGCCGTGCTGAACCAGGTGATGCGGACCCTCATCCACACCCGGCTGATGAACGGACTCGAGCTCCGCCGGGCCAATCCGGAGTTCCAGGGAGACATCATCCTCATCGAGCCGTCCGAGTACGACGACCGCTTTTTCGACATGAATCCCCTGGCCTTCGGGGAGCGGCG
>CAZWGY010000118.1:0-4365 GCA_964633575.1 uncultured Desulfobacteraceae bacterium | reverse complement strand
AAACCTCGGAGGTCTTCCGGTGGCGAGGGGGTGCCGGCCGAAACCCGGGGTGGCCAAAACGATGAGCAGGGCCCACCACCCGGATCCATCGGTAGTGATGGCGGAGCGAACGCTGAATTGTAAAAAAAACGGTTTAGCGGAGAATGTAGCGGATGGGATCGACGGTCTCGCCGTTCAGGGAGACCTCGTAGTGGAGATGGGCGCCGGTGCTGCGGCCCGTGTTGCCCACCATGGCGATGGGTTCGCCCTTTTTCACCCGGTCGCCGGCTTTTTTAAGAAACTTGGAGATGTGGGCATACCGGGTCTCCATGCCGTAGCCGTGGTCGATGACGATCATCTTTCCATAAAAGCCCTTGTATCCGGCAAAGGCAATTTTGCCGTTGGCCGCCGCCAGGATCTGGGTGCCGTATTTGGCGGCGATGTCCAGCCCCTCATGCATTTCCACCCGGCCGGTAAAGGGGGATACCCGCTTGCCGTAGGCCGACGTGATCCGGCCCTGGGTGGGGCGGATGGTCGGAGTGGCATCCAACCGCTTCTGCTTTTCCTTGAGCTCGCCCAGAAGCGCGGTCATCCCGTTTTTCCGGTCTCCGGCCATGGCGTCGAGCTGGTCGATCTGGTCGGTCATCTCGGAGACCAGGTAATCGTGCTTCAGGCTGAGATCGATATGGGGATTGGTGGCCTCCGGGGTCGAACCGCCAACCCCGATCAAAGTTTCAGGGCTGTCGCCGTTGACCACTTCCGAGACGGTCCGGATCTCATCCTCGATCCGGCTCAAGGTGATCAGACGTTCTTTCAAGCCATTGATTTCATTTGCAAATCGGCGGATATCATGGCGTTGCCGGAGGAGATTGTCCTGCTGGTCGGCGATCCGTTCCTGATGGGCCGCCAGAAGCCGCTCCAGCTCGGCTTTGTCGGCGAGGTCGGCCCGTATCGATAGGTAGTCCTGAACTCCATAAACAAGCAGTATGGCTGCCAGCACCAGACAAACAAAAATGAGGTCCTGGGTGCCACGGCTTCGTTTAGATGAGGCAAACGCGGGCTTGATGTAAATTGGCTGATCTTCCATAAGTATAGTCCCAAGTTATTTAAAAAGTTTAACATCCAACTCCATCCCATCATCAGTCAGATGACTATTAACAAAATCGGCGGGGATTGTCCATAGGGAATCCGCGCAGAATGGGGGTAGGAAATTCACTCACGGTTTCACCGAGTGACTCGATCCGACCGGAAATCGCCGTGACTTGCCGCTTGACACCGGCCGAAGACCGAGGGAGAGTGTGAGGCTTGAAATAACCGCTGTCGTCCCGTTTTCCGGGCCGACAGCCTTTTGGCGAGGTGATGTGAAGGCTTTCGGCAGGCTATTTCGATTCTGGCCCGACGTGTCTCCCTGGGTCTATATCGGGACCCTGATGATCCTTGTGGCCGCGTTTTTCCTGATGACGGTGGAAAACCTCCACCGGCAGAAGGAAAGCAGTACCCGGCTGCTGAGGGAGAAGGGAGCGGCCCTGATCCGGTCATTCGAGGCCGGGACCCGGACGGGGATGATGGGAATGATGGGGATGCACGGCCGAGGGGGGTTCAGGCTTCAACGGCTCCTCATGGAAACGTCGGAGCAGGCGGACATCGTTTACCTGGCGGTCACCGATGACACCGGGCGGATCATCGCCCACAGCGATTCGGACCGGATCGGCACGGTCTATTCGCCGGAGGGCATCCAGGTGGAGGCGGTGGTTCGGGCCGAGCGGATCGCCGGCCGGATTGTCGAAACTCCGGAGGGCAAACGGGTCTTCGAGGTCTATCGCCGGTTTTCCCCCACCGGAGGGCGGGGGATGGGACACGGGCGGATGGGGCGGCCGATGGTGGCCCCGGACGCCGGCCCCCAAGCCATCTTCGTTGGGCTGGACATGAGCGCCATCGAGGCGGCTCGGCGGGCCGACACCCGCCACACCCTGGTGATGGGGGGCATCCTGCTGGCCCTTTGCGCGGCCGGCTTTTTTCTCCTGTTTCTGGCCCACGGCTACCGCCGGGCCCGGGCATCCCTTTCCCGGCTGGCGGCGCTTTCCGAGACCCTGGTAACCCATATCCCCATCGGACTCCTGGCACTGGATTCCCGAGGGCGGGTGGCCGCCTGCAACCCCGCCGCCGCCGCCATCCTGGGACGGTCGGCCGGCGCCACCGAGGGCCGGGTTGCGGCCGAAGCGGTGCCGACCGACCTCCTCGAGACCGCCGCGGCGGCCGGGGACGGCACCGTCGAGCGGGAGATCGACTGCCGGGTGGCGGCGGGGGACGCCATCCCCCTGGACGTGGTGGCCTCGGGACTCAAGGATGATACCGGCGCCTCCCTTGGATCGGTGATCCTTTTTAAAGACCTTCGAGAGATGCGGGCTCTCCGGCGGGAGATGGAAAAAAACCGACGTCTGGCCTCGGTGGGCCGCCTGGCGGCCGGGGTTGCCCACGAAATCCGGAATCCATTGAGCTCCATCAAGGGCTTTGCCACTTATTTCCGGGATCGATACGGGGATGTCCCCGAGGACGCCCGGATTGCGGGGGTAATGATCGGGGAGGTGGACCGGCTGGACCGGGTGGTGAGCCAGCTTCTCGACTTTGCCCGGCCCCTGACTTTGACTCGAACGGAGACGAGCCTGGCAACGGCCGTGGACGGAGCGCTCCGCCTGGTGGAAAACCGACTGGCCGACGCCGGGGTTCGGGTGACGACCGACCTGGACCCGTCCGTCCGGGCGACGGCGGACCCCGACCGGCTCCGGCAGGTCATCCTCAATCTCCTGATCAACGCCGTCGAGGCCATGGAGGGCGGCGGAAGCGTGACGGTGAGCGTAACCGACGGCGGCCGGGGGCCGGAGATCCGGTTAGCCGACACCGGCCCGGGGATATCGGCGGAGGCCCTGGCCCATGTCTTCGACCCCTATTTCACCACCAAACGCTCGGGCACCGGGCTCGGGCTGGCCATTGCCAATAATATTATGGAGGCCCACGGCGGAACGATCCGGATGGAAAGCGACCCGGAGGCCGGCGGGACCACCGCCGTCCTGACCTTTCCGCCCTCGGGTTCGGAGACGCGGAAATGAGCGAAGATGGGGATGTGCTGATCGTCGATGATGACGAGGCCCACCGGACGATGCTCCGGGCCCTCATGAGCGGCTGGGGCTACCGGATCACCGAGGCTGACGACGGGGCCGGCGCCGTGGAAGCGGTCCGGGAACGGCCATTCGACCTTGTCCTGATGGACATCCGGATGCTCAAGGTTTCGGGAATCGAGGCCCTCGAGGCCATCCGGAGCCACAACCCGGCCATCCCGGTGATCCTCATGACCGCGTACTCCTCAGTGGAGACGGCGGTGGAGGCGCTCAAGAAAGGGGCCTACGACTACCTGACCAAGCCCCTGGATTTCGACAAGCTCCGGGTTACCGTCGAACGGGCCATGGAACATCTCCGCCTGAAAACCGAAAACCGCCGGCTCAAGGAACGGATCGACGGGCATTTCGACCCCCAAAATATTGTCGGCACCGGCCCGGCCATGACCCGGCTTCTCGCCACCGTCTCCCAGGTGGCCCCCACCGAGGCCACCGTCCTGATCCAGGGAGAATCGGGGACCGGCAAGGAGCTGGTGGCCAACGCCATCCACTTCAACAGCCACCGTCGGGACGGCCCCTTTGTGAAGCTCAATTGCGCGGCCATCACCGAGACCCTCCTGGAATCGGAGCTCTTCGGGCATGAAAAGGGGGCCTTCACCGGCGCCGACCGGCGCAAGGAGGGCCGGTTCGTGGCGGCCAACGGCGGGACTTTTCTCCTCGATGAAGTGGGGGAGATGTCGCTGACCATGCAGGCCAAGCTCCTCCGGGTCATCCAGGAACGTGAGGTCACCCGGGTCGGCGGCGATGCCCCGGTGCCGGTGGACGTCCGGCTGATCTCGGCCACCAACCGGGACCTGATCGAGCGGATTCGGGAGGGCGCCTTCCGTGAGGACCTCTATTACCGGTTGAACGTGATCCACCTGACCCTGCCCCCGCTCCGGGAGCGGCGTGAGGACATCCCGCTTTTGGCCGACCATTTCCTCGGCCGGTTTGCCGAAAAGCACGGGAAGGCGGTCAAGGGGTTTTCCCCCGAGGCCATGGACCAGCTCATCCGGGCCCCCTGGCCGGGGAACGTCCGGGAGCTGGCCAACGCCGTGGAGCGGGCGGTGGTCCTGGCCCGGGGCGGCTACATCGATGACCTCGACCCCATCGCGGCCCGGCTCGGCCCGGGGAACCATCCGGCGGCCGACGACCCGCCGGATGGCCATGAGTCCCTTGAAGCCGTGGAAAAAGCGACTATCTTAAAGACATTGGCGGCCACCGGCGGCAACAA
>CAZWGY010000117.1:5547-11453 GCA_964633575.1 uncultured Desulfobacteraceae bacterium | reverse complement strand
CCAAAACCATGGTGGCAATGCCCGAAATGAAGACCGTTTTTACACTTCTGTTGATTCTCTTTCTGGCCTTTTGCTGCTATCACCTGACCTTCCGGCGGGTCCGGCTTCCCCTGCCGGCCCGCCGGCTCTATCTCACCGGCACGGAGATGCTTTTTGTGGGGGTTTTGCTCGGGCCGGCGGTCCTCGATATCCTGGACGGTCCGACCCGCCGGGCGCTGAGTCCGTTGAGCACCCTGGTGCTCGGCTGGATCGGGATGATCTACGGGTGTCAGTTCGAGCTGGCCCGCCACCGGAAATACCCCGTTGAGCACGTCATCGCCGCTCTGTTTCAGGCCACGGTCACCTTTGGTGCCGTGGTGGCCGTCTCCGCCGCGGTTTTTCTAAAAATGGGGTGGCCACCCGCCACGTGGCTCCCGTTCACTCTGCTGGCCGGGGCCACGGCCGCTTGTTCGGCTCAGGCCGGGATCGCGCTGATGTCGGCCGACGGAGTGAACCGCAATCGAAAAACGGTGGCCTTTCTCCGGTACGTTTCCAGCATCGACGGGCTCCTGGCGATGGCCGTCCACGGCGGGGTTTTTCTGCTTTTGGCGTTTCCCGGCGCCCGGCATGACGTCCCCTGGGCCTGGCCCCTGGGGATTCTTGCCGCAAACGGCGCGCTGATCCTGCTTTTCTTTCTGCTGATCGACCGGCGTCGCCCCGAGGCCGAGCTGGGTCTGGTGGTTGTCGGGATGATTCTGCTCATCAGCGGGATGGCCGCCAACCTCGGGTTTTCGCCCCTGGTCGCCAGCTTCCTGGCCGGTCTGATCATCGTCAATTTCAGCGGGGAGAAGGAGCGGATTTACCGGATTCTGATTCCGGCCGAAAAGCCGGCTTACATGGTTCTGCTGGTCTTTCTGGGGGCTCTGTGGCAAATCCCTGGTCCCTGGGTTTTCGCCGGGGCCGCGCTTTACTGCGTTATCCGGGTTCTGGCGAAGCTCGTCGCCGTGGATCTTCTGACCCGGTTTCTGCCGGGTCTGAAGGGATATCCGCCCCGGATGGGTCTGGGGCTTATCGAGCAGGGCGGTCTTCCCCTGGCCCTGCTCCTCGACATCGTCTCCCGGATTGACGGGCCTTATGTATCCGGAATCGTCGGGCTGATCCTGGTTGCGGTCGTGATCAACGAGCTGATCAGTCCGCTATTTCTCGGCGCTATCCTTGGAAGCGCTTCATAATGGCCGGTTCCATCGCCCGTCGTCTCAGGCTGATCGTCATTCCGCTGTCGGTCCTGGCTCTGATCACCTTCCTGGTCCTCTGGGCGCCGGGTGTCGAGGGCGATGGCGGGACGGGATGGGTCAATTTCCGGCTGGGAGTCCTGTTGCTGTCGGCCTACGCCGTGGGTCAACTGATGAAGGCGGTCCGGCTGCCGCTGATCAGCGGCTATCTCATCACGGGGATGATCGCCGGGCCTTATGTTTTCGGGTTTTTAACTCCCCGGATCGTCTTGGAGATGCGGCTGTTGGACGATCTTGCCCTGTCGGTCATCGCCCTGTCGGCCGGGGGAGCTTTTCGGCTCGACGCCATGGCTCAGCGGCGCCGGTCCATTACATTGAGCATTGTCTTTCAAACGCTGCTGATATCCGGGATGGTCTGCGCCTTTGTGGTGGCGGTGGGGAGGTCGTTTGGTTTCATTCAGGACTTGTCATCGGCTCAGTTGACGGCCATGGGGGTTCTGCTGGGGGTAACGGCGGTGGCCCGGTCGCCTTCGTCGGCCATTGCCATTATCAGCGAATGCCGGGCATCCGGTCCATTTACCGACCTGGTGCTCGGCGTTACCGTGGCCATCGACGTCATCATTATCATCTTGTTTACCCTGGCCATGACGGCTGCCCGATTCCTCCTGCTTCCCGGAAGCTCCCCCAATTTAGCCGTCTTCGGGGTTCTTTTTCTGGAGATGGCCGTTTCCATTGCCATTGGAGTCGTATCGGGGAAGCTCATCGCCTGTTATATTGACCGGGCCGGCCATGATCTGCCCCTTCTGCTGCTGGTCTTTGCTTTCGGAGTGGCCAAGACCGCGCAGTGGTTTGGCCATGCAATGGACGCCGGGGGCGGCATATCTCTTCATCTGGAGCCGCTTTTGATTTGCATGAGCGCCGGTTTCATCGTTCAAAACCGGTCTCCTCACGGTCATTTTTTCCTGGATGGTCTGGAACGGGTATCGCTCCCGGTTTATGTCCTCTTTTTCTGCCTGGCCGGGGCGGGGATCGATCTGGATGCACTGAAAGCTACCTGGCCGTTGGCTTTTGGGATCACCCTGGTCCGGATATTTGGGATGTTTGTGTCCACCTGGCTGGCGGGGACCCTGGCCGGCGAGCCGGCTCGACGGAACCGGCTGGGATGGATGGCTTATGTAACCCAGGCGGGGGTGGCTATTGGATTGGCGGGGATTGCCATGCGGCAGTTTCCTGAAATCGGGAGCTCGCTCAACACCATTGTTCTGGCGGTGATCGCCATCAACCAGGTGATCGGTCCGATGACCTTTACGGCGGTCCTTCGCCTTCTGGGGGAGGCGGGGCGGCGATAGGCTTGCCCAGCTTTCGCTCCAGGTGGCGCCGGCGATGTTCCGGAGCCATGTCCAGCCCCAGGTGGCCGAAAGCGATCAGGGGCACGACCATGTAAACCCCCTGACTGGGGTGTCCGGTCCGACGGCAGAGGTCTTCCAGAAATTCCACCGCCCGCCGGAGCAAGGCAGTTTCCTCGACGGCGGCAAACAGGGTCTTGTTGTGGTGTCCGCCGCCGGAGGTCAGGGACCGGAAGCCGGCAAAGATGGGGATGTGATCGCTGATGAGCTGGAGCAGGTCGGTGCTCTCCAGGACCGTGGCTCCGGTGATGCCGATATCGAGCCAGCCGGTGATGAGATCATCGAGGAGGGCCTCGTCATTGAGGACGGCGATGAGCAGCTTCATGGATGCGGCGGACTTGTCCGGGGCATCGGGGCTAAGCCTTCACGGTCAGTGGGGCTCAAGCTGCTCCTCCGTCTCCCGAATGGCCGCCAGAACCAGCTCCGGCTGATGACAGGCCCGGAGGGTTGCCAGAAACCGCGAATCCCGGAAAAGCCGGGAAATCCGGGCAAGCATCTGGAGATGAAGGCTGGTGTCCGATTCCGGGACCACCAGGCCGAGGATGATATCCACCGGCAGGCCGTCGAGAGCATCGAACGGAAGCGGGCGGGCCGGCCGGACCAACAACACGGAAGCGTCCTGGACGTCCGGGCTCAACGTGTGAGGGATGCCGATGCCCCCGCCGATTCCGGTGCTCATCACCGACTCCCGCTCCCGCAGTCCCTCCTCCAGCCGGTCCGCGTCCGGCACCACCCCAAGCCGGGCAAAGGTGGCGGCAATGAACCGGAGCGCTTCATCCTTGTCCGCGATGGGGGCATCGAGATAGATTCGATCGGGTGTCAACCGTTTCCAGATCTTCATACCTCTCCCTGGTTGCCGGGTCGTTGATCGGGTCTTTACTAATCAATGCTCTTCCATGTCTATCCCGCCAAACCGGATGAATGCAAGAAAATAATTTTAAGATTGCCTTTTTTGTCGTTTTTCGGTTAAATGAAACGGCTTTGGAAGCGACTTTGACGGATTGATCATCAACCCATCAGGTTTATACGACCGCAAGGAGGAGATTCATTCATGATCCAACGGCTCCTGTTCCTCGCCGCCCTGATTTCGGCCCTTACGTTCACGGCTTTTCCCGCCCCGGCCCAGGAGATCCGGTATCGGGAGCTATCGGCCGAGGTCATCGAGTCGATGGCATCGACCCGGGCCGTGATCCGGACCTCCGCCGGGGAGATTACTCTCAAATTCTTTCCCGACATCGCGCCCCAGCACGTCGCCGGCTTTATCAGCCTCGCCCGGGAAGGCTTCTATGACGGGACCACTTTTCACCGGGTCATCCCCGGCTTTATGATCCAGGGGGGCGATCCCAATTCGAAATCGACGGACCGGTCCACTCACGGCACCGGAGGCCCCGGATATCGATTGAAGGCGGAATTCAGCAAGCGGCCTCATCGCCGCGGCACTCTTTCCATGGCCCGATCCCGTCATCCGGACAGCGCGGGGTCTCAGTTTTTCATCTGTGTTGCCGACGTTCCTCACTTAGACGGCCAGTACACGGTCTTCGGCGAAGTAACCGACGGGATGGCGGTCGTTGACCGGATTGTCTCTCAGCCGACGGACAAGCGGGACAATCCCCTCGAACGGATCGAGCTGGACATCGACGTGATCGAGCCGGAGGAGAAGAGCGGTCCGTCCGGAGTCGAACGGAACGGAGATGGGGCATCCTAAAGACTTTTGGCAGGCGTTAAACTTTTTTAGAGGTGATCCGGTGTTGATGCCCATCTTGTCCCCCGGTCGGGGAAGCCGGTTGGACATGGAAACGGATCGTTGAAAACATTGACATTTCATCTTGAATCAGGTCCATGGAAGCGGCCATATCGACCAAACGGCATGATCCTTGCTGGTAAGAGCACCACGATGACGAATGCCATGCCCATGCCTTGATTGGCAAGCCCCCCATCCCGGTGGATTTCCCGGCGGCTGGACCCCCTCCGAGCCGCCTAACGTTTAAACAACTCCGGCTGACGGACCGACGGCGGCGACCCCGCCGAAACCCGCCGAATCCGGAGGAACCTTAAGGAGGATCGAATGAAATCAAAAGCAGCGATCTGTTTGCTTACGGCAGCGTTTCTTTTGACCGGCCTGGCGGTTTCAGCCAATGCAGTCCAGAACGAATCCGCCGCTTTCTTTCCGGGTGACGGCGCGCAGGGCGACTTTTTTGGCCAGGCATCCGCCGTATCCGGGAATTACGCCGTTGTCGGAGCTCCCGGGCACAGCACCAATGGCGACAGCGCCGGTGCCGCTTACATCTATCGATACAACGGCACCGGTTGGTCGCTGGATGCCAAGCTGCCTGACCAGGCGACGTGGGATCCCTACATCGCCGACCCGGTGGATGCCAATGATCTGTTCGGCCGGTCGGTGGCCATCAGCGGCAACTATGTAATCATCGGTTCGGAAGCTGATGAAAAGAAGATTTCCGATGACGTCACCTTGCAGAATGTGGGGTCCGCTTATGTCTTCCGCCGGGAATCCGGGACATGGGTTCTTGATGCCAAGCTGATTGCATCCGATGGCGCCAGTGACGACAACTTCGGCCGTTCCGTAGCTATTTCCGGCGGATATGCCGTGGTGGGCGCGGACGGGGATGATGATAAGGGCAGCTCATCCGGATCGGCATATATTTTCGAACGGACCTCCGACGGCACCTGGGAGCAGATTTCCAAGCTCAATGCCCAAAACGGCTATCAGTTTGATGCGTTTGGGGGTTCAGCGGCCATCTCGGGAGACTACATCATCATCGGGGCGTCAAAGGACGATGATAAGGGCAATAATTCCGGTTCCGCCTATATCTTCGAAAAGCCCGCCGGTGGCTGGCCCGCCTTTATGACCGAAACGGACAAGATCACGGCCAGCAACGGGGCCGCGGACAATTTCTTCGGGCGGACCGTTGCCATATCCGGTACCCAGGCCATCGTGGGCGCGCACGGAAACAGCTCTTACAAGGGCGCGGCTTATGTTTACGAGCGAATCGGCACGGGGACCTGGGGTGAGCAGGCGGTACTGACCGCAAGCGACGGCGTGGCCAGCGACTACCTCGGTTCTTCAGTGGGCATTACCGATGGATACGCGGTTGTCGGGGCACCGGGAGATGACGATAACGGCGGCGGCTCTGGCGGCATTTATCTCTACAACAAGCCCGCCGGCGGCTGGGCGACGACCGCCACGTTTACCGACAAGCTCCAGGCATCAACCGGAGTTAGCGGGGACAACCTGGGAACCTCGGTCTCGGCGTCCGGATACTTTGTGATC
>CAZWGY010000117.1:0-5447 GCA_964633575.1 uncultured Desulfobacteraceae bacterium | reverse complement strand
ATCACCGTCACGGCAACCGACACGGACCTCAATACGGCATCGACCTCGTTTGAGTTGACGGTTCATGATCCGCCGACCATTACCCCTTCCCCCATCCCGGACCAGTTCACCAATGACGGGGACGCCATCGATGTGGCCTTTTCAGTGAGCGATAACACCACGCCGGCCACAAGCATCTCGGTGGACGCCACCTCCGACAATCAGTCGCTTATCCCCGATATGAACCTGACGTTTTCCGGGTCGGGTGCGGACCGGACGCTGACCATCTCACCCATTGCCGGGCAATATGGAGACGCCCAAATCACCATCTCCGTATGGGATACCGACTTAGACACCGAAACCAGCTCGTTTCTGCTCGAGGTCAACGCCAAGCCCACCATTTCCGACATTCAGGATCAGACTATCCCCCAGGACGACCATATCACCGGTATTTCGTTCACCATCGGTGATCCGGACGGCGATGTGGGGGCGCTGACGGTAACCAAAAGCTCAAACAATCAGACGCTATTGCCCGATGCCGATATCGTCATCCAGGGGACCGGCGCCAATCGAACCCTCGGGTTGACCCCGGCCGCCGGACAATTCGGCGAGGCCATCGTCACCATTGGCGTCAGCGACGGGGATTACACCACCGAGGACACCTTCATTTTAACCGTCACGGCCGATCCGACGCCGGTGCTGTCCACCATCGCCAATCAAATAACGGATGTGAATGTACCCACTGATGAGATTATTCTGGGGATTTTTGATTTCGATACCCCCATGGAAAATTTGACCATTACGGCCGAATCGTCTGAAAAAAACCTGGTCACTGACAGCGCCATCGCCAAGACCTACAACAGTGGGACTGACTCCTGGACATTGAAGATCACCCCGGTTCAAGGCGGATATGGAACGACGGAGATCATGGTGACGGTGACGGATCCTCAGAATAACTCGGACAGCCAAACCTTCACGCTGACCGTGAACGCGGCGCCGACCATCGCGCTCGACGACTCCGTTGACAACCCCATCAACGAGGATGAGACCGCCGATATCCCGTTTACCATTGATGACCCCGATACCGACATCTCCCTGCTGGAGGTCACCGTTACATCGGCCAACAGCTTTCTGGTTCCCCAGGAGCGGATCAGCGTGACGCCGGATTTTGGCGCCAACCGGAACCTGAGCATCACCCCCCTGGAAGACGAATACGGAACCGCTACCATTACGGTGAAGGTCTCCGACGGGCGCCTGACCACCACCCGAGTCTTCGATCTGGTGGTCAATTCGGTCAATGACGCGCCCACCATCGATTCCATCACCCCGCTTTTCACTATCGACGAGGACCCCACCGATCCCTTGCTGGTGAGCTTTACCGTCTCGGACGTCGATGGGGACGACGTGATGTTGACCGCTACGTCATCCAACGTCGATCTGATCCCAAGCCAGGACCAGTATCTGGATATCGATGGATACGGCACCAATACCCCGTATCTGTTCATGTCGGCGGATAACAGCCGGACCCTCCAGTTGGAGGTCTGGCCCGCGACCAATGCCAACAGCGAAACTTTTGGCCTGACCACCATAACCATAACCGTTAAGGATGTTTATGAAGTAACGGCCACCAGAAGCTTTAAAATTGAAGTCCTTAGTGTAAACGATGCCCCAAAGGTCAATCCCGTCCCGATGATGGTTGTTGACGAGGATACCGGACCGCACACCACCGATATAACGGTATCGGACGTCGATCTCGACAGCCTCACCGTCAACGTCACATCGGACAATACGGCACTGCTTCCCAACGACGCATCGTATATCAACATCGGGGGGTTTGCGGCGACGGATTATGCCGTTGAGGTGGATGGCAACGGCGAGGCAACCTTCACGCTGACCCTGAATCCGGTAAAAGATGGTAATGGCGGGGCCATCATCACCGTGGAAGTTGATGACGGAACGGATACTGACACCACCAACTTCGAGATCCAGGTCAATCCCATCAACGACCGTCCATACATCAAGCCCATCCCGGACCGAACGATCAATGAAGACACATCACTGAATATGATCATCTATGTGTCCGATGTGGAGACCCCGCCGGCGGATCTTGAAATCATCTCGGCGACATGGAACTCATCGCAGATGGCCACCGGCACCATCGACGTCACGCCGGGGGCAAATGACGATGAGCGGGACGTGACCATCACGCCGCCGGCAAATGGTTTCGGCGAGGCGACCATCGCGTTTACCGTCTCGGACGGCCAGGCGGAATATGAGGAGAGCTTCATCCTGACGGTCAATCCGCAAAACGATGCGCCGACCATTTCCGGTATCCCCGACCAGACGACGGACGAAGATGTGATGACTCCGATGATTAACTTTACCATCAGCGATGTTGAAACTCCGGCATCCAACCTGATCCTTTCGGCAAGCTGGACTTCGGCCACCATGAGTCAGGGGGCCATGGAGCTGGGCGGCGCCGGCGAAAACCGATGGATTCGGATCACACCGCCGGCCAATGATCATGGCACGGCCACCATCGATGTCACCGTCAGCGACGGTTCCATCCCCACAACCGAGAGTTTTCTTCTCACGGTCACGTTGGTTGACGACGAGCCGACCATTACTTCGATTTCCGCCAAGACCACCAATGAGGATACGCCCATCACGGTGACCTACGAGGTGGATGACGTGGAGACCGATCCGGCCAATCTGTCCGTTACCGCCTTCTGGGAATCGACTCAGATGGAAGACGGGACATTTACCCATGATAACCAGGGCTCGACCCGGACGGTGACTATTACCCCGCCGCCGGACGACTATGGAGACGCCACGATCACCCTGACCGTGAGCGACGGCAACAATGATGTATCGACTTCCTTCACCCTGACCGTCCTGCCGGTCAACGACGAACCGACCATCTCCGATATCTCCGACCGGACGATCAACGAAGACCCCGAGTTCGTCGAAAAGATCACCTTTACGGTGGATGACAAGGAGACGGCCCCGGAGAACCTGACCGTCACCGCCGAGTGGTTTTCCAACAATATGGACGAAGGAACGGTTGTCTTCGGCGGCACGGGCAACAACCGTTGGGTCCAGGTAACCCCGCCGCTCAACGGGTTCGGCACCGCGGTGATCACCATCACCGTAAGTGATGGGGAATTAACGACCGACACGTCGTTCACCCTGACGGTCAATCAGGTCAATGACGAGCCGACCATGACCACGATCGAAAATCAGACCACGGATGAGGATGTCCCCGTTGAGTTGAGCCTGACGGTCGGCGACGAGGAAACGACCGCTGAAAATCTGATCCTGTCGGCCACCTGGACGTCGGCGGACATGCCCGGCGGAACCGCGGTCATCGGCGGCACCGGGGAAAACCGAACCCTGACCCTGACGCCCCCGGCCAACAAATCCGGAACGGCGACGATCACGGTCACTCTCAGGGACGGCAATGATCCGGTCAACGACAATACGGTTGAACAGTCTTTCACGCTGACCGTAAACCGGATCAACGATGCCCCGACGGTGTCCGACATTCCGAACCAGGAGGTTGATGAAGACGCCGCCGCGAAAAAAGTGAACTTCGATGTCAACGACGTGGAAACCGATCCCAATTTCCTCGAAGTCACGGCAAGCTCGTCCAACACCACGCTGGTTCCCAATGAGATGACCAACCTGGAAGTCGGCGGCACCGGGACCACTCGATGGGTGCAGATCAAACCCGCGGCGAATCAGTTCGGCCAGAGCACCATCTCCATCGAGGTGAGCGACGGCGATGAAACCACTACCACATCGTTCATCTTCAAGGTCAACTCTATTAACGATCTACCGACAATCAGCGATATCCCTGATCTTACAACCGATGAGGATGTCCCGATATCGGCGGATTTTAAGGTGTCCGATGTTGAAACGCCGCTGGGAGATCTGGTTATCGATTACATCTGGAACTCCCTCGACATGGCGGAAGGCACGGTGACATTCTCGGGCACCGGCGAAAACCGGACGCTGAACATCACCCCGCCGGAAAACGGCTTTGGCACGGCGACCATTACGTTGACCGTCAGCGACGGAACGGAAACGGTCCAGAACACGCCGTTTACCCTGACGGTCAAAGCGGTCAATGACCCGCCGGTGCTCTTCTTGCCGGTAAGCGGGACCAAGTACACGAAAATCGGTCAGGAGCTTATCGTGAAGTTCCGGGTCGAGGACGTGGAGACCAGCATCGGAGATTTCGTTGTTGAGGCCTATTCCAGCAACACCCAGTTGATTCCCAATGACCCGGTTGAGCATTTGAAGCTGGATATCATCGATCCGCCAGAGGGCACCATGAATTATCAGTTGACGCTGAAATCGGTGCAGAATCCGCCCGATGGTACGTCCAACAACGCGACCATCCGGCTTGTGGTTTACGACGAGGTTTACAGCAGTGATGAAGATCAATTTGAGGTGGTGGTGGATTCCAGTTTGCTCTGCCCGGATGTATCAAACATCTCGTCGCCCCAGTACATGTACGAAGATGACACGGAAACCGTAAAGTTCAAGATCAGCGATTCCACCCTGCCGGTGGCGGACCTGAGCGTGATCGCCTTTTCCTCGAATATCGATCTGGTGGGCAATTGTCCTCCCGATGCCGTGGACTGCAAGGGCGTAAGGCCCAGGATGATATCGCCACCGGATGCCAGCGGCAACAACTATGAGCTCGTGATTAATCCGGTTCCGGATGCCCCGCGTTTGGGAGAATCCAACCAGGCCATTATCACGGTCTCGGTGGACAACGGCCAGTGCAGCACCGATGTGCCATTCACGCTGGAAGTGGCCCAGGTCAATGACGCGCCGGAGATCACCGTACCGGACGAAGTGACGGTCAGCATGAATCAGACCACCACGGTGGAAATCACCCTGACCGACGTGGATACGGCCATCGACAGAGTGACGCTGGGGACGCCCATCTGGGAATCGGCAACGCTTCCCAAGGCCACGATGACCCTGGCCGGCACCGGTGAAAACCGGACGCTGACCATTGTCCCGCCGGCGGATCAGCAGGGAACGGCCACCATCACCTTGAAGGCGACCGATGATAAATCCGATGTTGGCGAAGCATCGTTGAATTACGTCATCGGCGCGGTCGCCAGGGGCGATGTCAACGGTGACGGGGAGGTGGATCTCGCCGATCTGGTCACCATCCTGAAGGTCCTCACCGGCGCCACCGTGAGCAATCCTTATGTCGGGGCGGACGTCAACGGAGACGGCAAGATCGGCCTCCACGACGCCATTTACGTGCTTCAGGTGGTCGCCGAGCTCCGTTAGACCCACCTGATAAACACACCAACGGAAGGGGAATTCTCCGGCCGAGCGCCGGGGGGTTCCCCTTCTTTTTGACAAACCCGGCGATCCGTGACATAATTATATTTTTCGATAGTTGATTGATCGAGCTGTTCGGAAATATAGAAAGAGACCTC
>CAZWGY010000116.1:0-11478 GCA_964633575.1 uncultured Desulfobacteraceae bacterium | reverse complement strand
TGGGCCAGTTCCGTGACCTGGGCGATGCCGTCGGAGAGGGACTTGCTGGCTTCGGTGGTGGCGGCTGATTTTTCGCCGATCAGGGTGGCCGACTCGATGATGGTCTCGAAGTCGGCGTTGACCTCCTTGATGGCGGCCGATGCGCTGGAAAAGCGTCCGATGTTGGTTTCCAGAAGCAACTGGGTATGCTCCGCCGCGGCTTCGGCGCTGGCGGCCAGATTCTGGACCTCCTGGGCGACGACGGCGAACCCGGTGCCGGCTTCTCCGGCCCGGGCCGCTTCGATGGCGGCGTTGAGCCCCAGCAACTGGGTCTGAAACGCGACATCCCGGATGGACTCGATGATCCGGCCCATGTCGCCGCTGTCCGATTCGATCTGGTCCACCTTCCGGGTCAGATCGACCATGGCGCGGAGGGAGGCGGCGGATTTTTCGATGTTCTCGTTCATCAACTGTTCGACGCCCCGGGTCAGAGACGATGTGTCCGCGCTCATGGCCTTCATCCGGTCGAGGGCTGAAAAGGCCGATTCCACGTCTTCGGCTTCCTGGGCGGCGACCTCGGAGAGGGACTGGCTGGCGGCGGAGACCTCCCCGGCGCCGCCGGCGATCCCGTCGGCCACCCGGCTCAGCCCCTCGATGACCCGGTTTAAGGGCCGGGTGATCCGCCGGGCGAGAACGGCGGAGAGGAAAAGTCCCGCCAGGAGGCAGGCTCCGGTCCCGATCCACAGGAGCCGGCCGGCGCCGGTGGCGGCGTCGCTCATTTTTCGCCGCTGGGTCTCCCGAACTTCCCGGCCGATGTCGTCGGCGGTTCGGGCGGCGGCGGTCATGGTTCTCTCGGCTTCGGCCTGACGGGCCATCATCTCGGCGAATCGGTCAAAGGCGTCGCCATAAGCGGTCACCGCCCCGACCATTTCCGCTACGACGTCCCGGTTCCGTCCCGGCTCGAACCGGTCCTTGAGTCCGTTTGCCAGGGAGAGGATGGCCGAGACGCCTTCCCGGACGGTCTCCGCCGCCGCCGGGTCCCCGTCGGCCAGGATGAAGGCCTTTTCGTCGCCCCGGACCTCCAAAAACTTTCGGATAACCGCTTCGGCCTCGTTGGCCATGGCGATCTTTTCGTTGAGAAACCGGGTTCCCCGCTGGTGGGCATCGATCAGGGCGGCCTGCTGAGCGGCTCCGATTGCCTCGCACCGCTCCATGCTCAGTTGAGCTTCATCCCGCATGGCCGCCAGGGTTTCGGCCCGTTCCGCGTAATGGCGGACCAGGTTGTCGAAAGCCGTCTGGTAGTCATCGACCGCGGCCAGGATCGCGTCCAACTGGTCCGCGTACCGGTCATCCCCCGCGCCGATTCTGTGCTTGATGAGGACGAAGCGGGACCGGATAATGGAGAGGTTGCTCACGACGGCGTTTTTCCAGGAGGGGTCTCCCCCGGAGGTCAGAAACTCCTTTTCGGCCTGGACCGATTTAAAAAAGAAGCGGATGGCCTCGGTGGTCTCCAGAAAGGCGTCCATCTTGAGCTTCAGAAAGCGGAACAGCTCGTCCGGATCGGTGTTGCCGGTGGCCTGGATGACGCTGATCTCCATCTTCAGGGTGCGGCGCATCTCCTCCAGCTTCTCAAAGAGCAGATCGGAGGCGTCGGCCATGGCGGTCTGTTCCTCCCGCTGGCGCCGGGTCAGTTCGGCGGCCCGTTTAAAGGCGGCCCGGTATCCTTCGACGGCTTCAGCGATGGCCGCCACTCCGGGGCGGTCGGCGTCGTCGGGGAGGAGGTCCGACAACCGGGCGACCCGCCGAAGGATCTCGTCGATGCCCTCGACGACCGAAGCCTCTCCTTCGGAGTCCGCGCCGGATTGGATGAGCCGGCGCTGGGCCGAGCGGACTTTGGAAAAGCGGTTGATGATCGCGTTGGCCGCTTCGGCGCTCCGAATCCGCCGCTCGAGCCGGACGCCGGCGGCGTCCCGCTGCCAGGCCAGCCGGGCCTTCTGATCGACGCTGACGGTTTCGGCCAGGGCGTCCGCCTTTTGAGCCCGGTCGGTCATCTCCGCCATGGTGGTCTCCCGCTCCCCGCTCAGGGCCACATACTGGGCAAAGGCGGTTCCGTAGGCGTCGGCTTCGGCCACCATCCGGTCCATCCGTTGTCGGCTTTCGGAGTCGTCGAACCCGGTCCGGGCCGCTTTCGCGCCATCGACGACATCCTTGAGGCGGTCGGTCACGCTCTGGACGGGGGTGTCGCCCCCGTGGCGGATAAAAGCGGCTTCCGCCAGGCGAGCCTCCCGCATGGCGGTGACCACCTCGCCCACCGCATCCCGCTTGTTGACCCCCGCCACCAGGGTCGCAAGCCCCGTGAACCCGACGGCGGCCACCACCGCCGTCAGGATCAGTATCACGGAAAAACCCGCCAGGAGCTTGACGCTCAACCTCGCCCGTCTCAATGAAAACCGTTTCAATGGTTGACTCCTTATCGGCCGTCTCAGCCGGTGTCAGGCCGCATTATGCACGGTGATCTGGGTGAAGGGGATCTCCCAGCCGTGCGCGTTGCAGGTATCGACCGCGATGGTCTGAAGGGCTCTGCCGATGGTGTAGTAATAGGGGGCGGCATTGCCCGCAAAGGAGGCGAAGACCAGAATATCCAAAGACGACGCCGCCGCCTCCTTGAACTGGACCAGGACGCTGAGGAAATCTTCGCCAAACTCCGCCTTGGGGAGCTCGGACTCCATGGCCGCCTTCAGGATTTCGGGAATCGACGTGGTGATCTGGGATTGGTTGGCGTAGTCGATCCCGAAGGTGATGGCGACGCCGAAGGTGTTGATGGAGAGGTTGACCGGGTTCTGGGAGAGAAACGCCCCGGTGGGATAGGTTTTCCGGCAGCCGCCGAGGACGTCGAGGGTCACGTTTTCCGGGGTCTGGAGGATCACCCGGCCGAAAGTCCCGTCGGCGAGGGTCACGTAATCTTCCGGTCGGGTGGGAAACCAGGCTTCGTCCTCGTGGAAGGGCCGGGTCTGCATCCCGATGAGCGAATTCAGGGGCAGGCGGACGATCCCGCCGGCCAGAGCCGGGTTCCTCAAGGTCGTCTGGATGTTCAGCGCGGCCACCTCCCAGGGGATGCCGTTGTAGATCAGGCGCTCCCCCTCCCGGACGGTGCCGAGGTTCAGGAGCAGCTTGGACTGCTCCCAGAACTTCGACAGGCCGTGCCGGGCCGTCCAGAGAACCCCCACCAGAACAATGAGCAGAATGCTCAGAATCATCCAGTCGCCGAAGTTGTAGAGCAGCAGGAGAGCAATCCCCAGAGCCGCCAGAAAGGTGAAGAAGTGGTAGAGGACCTGGAAGATCCGATAGTACACTGATCGGGTCGCCCCGGCCTTGAAGAGCTTCCAGTGGATCGCCCGAAGGACAAAGAAGACCCCGAAAAAGGTGACGAGGGCCAGGAGGAGGTGGAGGCCCCGGGTCCGGAAAAAGCTGCTCATCCCGGTCTTGAGGGTCTCGACGATTGATTCCTTGGCGGCCAGCTTTTTTTCCAACTGGTATTGGCGGCCGCCGATCTCGTCCTGGAGGGTCTCCGCCTTGGACTCCCAGCGGGTTCGGGCCTCTTCCAGGGCGGTTTTCAAGGTTGGGTCGGTTGCGGCCGCCATGAGGTCGGAGACATGAGCCAATGCGGCCCGGACCTCTTTCAACTGCTTTTCGTATTCCCCGATCTCCCGGCGGAGCCGTTCGATCTCCCGGGGCCGCTGGGTCACGCTCTTGAGCTCGTCAACCAGGGGGCGGATGATCTCCTGGATCTCCGACTGGAGGCTGAAGGGGATGTCATCCGCCGGGGTCGGGGCAAAGAGGTCGGTCTGGCCGCCGGCGGCGATGGATTCGAATTCCTCCTTGCGCTTCTTCAACCGGGCGTTGATCTCGTTGAGCTCCGCGGTGATGGCCTCGTTTTCAGCCGGGGTGCCCGCCCGCTTCAAAGCCTTTTCCTTCTGCTTCCGCTCAGCCACCAGGTCTTCCATGCACTCGAGAACATCCAGGAGCCGTTCGACCTGGCCGTCCGAAGCGGTCGATGATTGGGCCGGCCCGCCGTCCGTTTCCTGGGCAATTGCCGGGTTGTTCAGAAAAATCAGGCCGACGACGGCCAGTGGTACCACTATTCGCGTCAATATCACGGTAATTCTCAACGGATCCTCCTGATGCTTTTTCAAATTTGGTTATGGATGATGTATGGCTTGGCGGCCGGGCAATCACCGTCCGCCGGCGCCCACCGGGAGACAGACCCGGACGGTGGTGCCCAGGTCAACGTCCGATGAAAAGGTCAGGGTTCCGCCATGGTCCCGGATGATCCGGTCGGCAATGGCCAGCCCGAGGCCGGTTCCACCGTCGGGATGAGCGGTGTAAAAGGGTTCGGTGAGATGCGGCAGGGCATCGGGCCGGACCCCCACCCCGCCGTCCCGGACCTCGATGTAAACACAACCGGCATGGGCATCATGGCCGGTTTCGACCCGGATCGAGCGGGTCCGGTCCGGGAGGGCGTTGCAGGCGTTGGTTAAAAGCTGGATAACCACCTGCTCCATCTTCCGGAAGTTCCCCTGGAAGGTGGGGAGGTCGGCGGCGGGGTGGATGGAAAACCGGTCGGTGGCCTCGGCGATCCGGCTGGCCAGGAGCCCGGCGGCCTTTTCCACCACCCGGTTGACGTCGAGCATGTCGGAGAGGACCGGCGGGTCGGGACGGGCGTAGTCCCGGAGATCCTGGACCAGCTCCTTGACCCGCCCGGCTCCCTCGGTGATCTCCCGAACCTGTTCCGGAACCCGTTCCCGGAGCGTCGCCCAGGGGAGTTCCCCCGTTTCGGCGTCCCCGTCGATCCGGGCGTCGAGAACCGGCCGGACCGCCGCCCAGGCCGCCCCGATCTCGGCGGCGCCGTCCTCGATGACCCCGACCGGGCGCTCGATCTCCCCGGCCAGCCCGGCCACCAGGCCGCCGGCGGAGGCCATCCGGGCGGTCTGGAGAAGCTGCTCCCGCTGCTCCCGGGCCTGCTGTTCGGCACGCTTCCGGGCGGAGACGTCCCGGGCCGTCAGGAGAAACCCGACGGGCGTCTCCCCGTCCCGGACCATGGCCAGGGTGGCTTCGACCGGAACCGTCTCCCCCCGGCGGGTAAAGAAAACCGTTTCGTAAAGCGGGTCCCGGAGCGTTCCGGCCCGACAGCGCTCCAGCCGGTCCCGGAAGGCTTCCTGGCGGGAGTTCGGAAAGAGCGCAACGGCATCCAGTTTCCGGATGCCTTCCATGGAATATCCGAGGAGCCGCTGGCCGGCCTGGTTGACGTAGGTCACCCGGCCTTCGAGGTCGGCGGTGAGGATGATCTCGGTGGCGGTTTCCGCCAGGAGACGATACCGGGCCTCGCTGGTCCGGAGGGCATCCTCGGCCCGCCGGCGCTCGCCCTCCGCTCGCCCCCCCTGACGGATAACATAGGCCATCAGGAGCGAAACGACCGCCAGAATTCCGATCGAGACGACGGTCAGGCGGCGGGTGACGGCGGCGATCTCGGCCCGGACGTCCTCCACGTAGATCCCGGTCCCCACCACCCAGCCCCAGGGAGCAAAGCCCTTGACATAGGAGATCTTGGGGACGATCCGGTCGGGGTCGTCCTTCCACTGCCACTGATAGTCAACGTACCCGGCGCCATCGGCCCGGACCGTTTTGACAATCTCCACAAAGAGGTGCTTGCCGGTGGGATCGGCGAACCCGGAGATGTCGGTGCCTTCGAGGTCCGGCCGATAGGGGTGCATGATCAGGTTGGGGTGCATGTCGTTGATCCAGAAGTAATCCTTCCCCTCGTGACCGTATCGGAGATGACGGAGGTGGGCCGTGGCCAGGGATTTGGCCCGGTCTAGGGGCAGGTCTCCGGTTTCCGCCGCTTCGGCGTAGAAATCGAGGGTCCGCCAGGCGGTCTCGGTCAGCTCCCGGATGGTCTCCCGCTTGCGGTCCATCAATCGGGATTCCAGCCGGGGCAGGAAGATCAGAAATAAGGTGGCCACGAACAGGGCGACGGTCAGGAGCACCGGGAGGATGATCCGGAGCGGGGCCGCCGGCATCGGGGGCTTGGACAAGGTAAAGGACATGGATTTCGGCTTTCGGCAAATCAGGTTCCAGTGGTGCCGGACGATGGGCCCGGCGGTTTATTGACAACGATCTTAACGGATTTCAGCGCCGAATTCAAGACATTGGCCCGGTTTGGCCGGTTGGCCGTCCGGCGAGCGGTCTTCGGGGGGTTGGGAAAAATCATTCAATCGGTCTGATTTTGACTTGACAACACCGGTTCGGCTATCGCATATTGCTCCACGGTTGGTTTGTAAACGTTCATTTAATACCAATATATCGGTGATGCATGAGTGAAAGCCCCATCTACCTGGAGCTCAAAAAGCGGATCATCCTCCTGGAGCACAAGCCCGGCGAAGTCCTTCGGGAAAAAGAGGTCATGGAAACCTTCGGCGTCAGCCGGACGCCGGTCCGGGAAGCCTTTATCCGGCTGGAAATGGACGGGCTGGTCCGGATCATCCCCAATCTCGGGACCTTTGTCGCCGACGTCAGCTTTCAGCAGCTTAAAGACGTCTTCGAGATCCGGTCCTTTCTGGTGCGTCTAACCGGGCAACTGGCCGCGGCCCGGATCACCGACGAGGAGCTTGAGGCGGTTCGGGAGCGTATCGAGCGAATGAAGGCGGCCGACGATCCCAAAACCCTGATGCGGATCGACGGGGAACTTCACCGGATTATTAACGCGGCAACCAAAAACGAGGTTCTGGTCAAGATCCTGGGGACGCTCCACGACCAGGCGGTCCGGATCTGGACCTTTTCCCACGCTGAAAACGACTACTGGAGCGGGCTGGTGGATGAATTCGAAGCCATCGCGGCGGCGTTGAGCCGGCACGACGAGGCGGAGACGGCCCGGCTCCTGGAACAGCATACCAGAAAGTTTGTGGCCCATATTCGGAGTCAGTTCACGGCGTAAATGGTTCGTGGCGGGACTCCGGTGGTGCCCCACCCGCAACCCACAATCAGAAGCAAGGCAGGGAGGTTCGTTATGAGTCAATTTCCAGAAGAGGCGCGGGTGGTCATCATCGGCGCCGGCATCGTGGGCAACTGTGTCGCCGGTCACCTGGCGGAAAAGGGATGGACCGACATGGTGATGATCGACAAGGGGCCGTTGCCCAACCCGGGGGGATCCACCGGTCACGCATCCAACTTCATCTTCCCGGTGGACCATGGCCGGGCCATGACCCAGCTCACCCTGGACAGCGCCCGTCAGTACGAGGAGATGGGCGTCAGCCGGACCTGCGGCGGCATCGAGCTGGCTCAGACCGAGGAGCGGATGGCCGAGCTCAGGCGCCGGGTGGCGTCGGCCAAGTGCTGGGGGGTGGAGGCGGAGCTTCTCGACCCGGACGGCGTTTTGAAGCTCTTTCCCTGGGTCAACCGGGAGAAGATCCTGGGGGGATTCTACACCCCGTCGGTGAGCGTGGTTGATTCCCTCCGGGCCGGGACCATCTTCCGGGAGCGGGCTCAGGAGAAAGGGGCCCTGGCCGTCTTCGCCAACACGGAGGTGACCGGCATCGGGGTCGAGGACGGCCGGGTCCGGAGCGTGAAGACGACCCGGGGCGAGGTCCGCGCCGACTATGTGATCATCGCCTGCGGGGTCTGGAGCCCCCGAATCGCTGAAATGGCCGGGGCCGCCATCCCGCTGGTCCCCGTGGTTCATCAGATGATCGACGCCGGCCCGGTCCCCCAGTTCGCTCAGGCCAAGGGGGAGATCGAATATCCGATTCTCCGGGACATGAGCACCCTGATGTACGAGCGCCAGTCGGCGGCCAACATGGAGGTGGGGTCCTACGCTCACCGCTCGATCCTTCATGACCCCGACGACATCCCCTCCATCGAGCAGGCCAAGCTCTCCCCCACGGAGATGCCCTTTACCCAGGAGGACTTCGAGCCTCAGCTCGAAGACGCCCTCGCCCTCTTGCCCGATATGCTTGACAACGACCAGGTGGAGATCCAGTACGCCATCAACGGTTTGATTTCCCTCACCCCCGACGGGGGGCCGGTCATCGGCGAGACCCCCGAGGTCAAGGGGCTCTGGTCGGTGGCGGCGGTCTGGATCAAGGAAGGTCCGGGCGTGGGCCGGATGGTGGCCGAGTGGATGACCGACGGGGCCCCCGAGCTGGACCCCAACGAAGTGGATATCGCCCGGTTCTACCCGTATGCCCGGACCAAGGCCCATGTTTGGGCCCGGGCCACGGAGGGTTTCCCCAAGACTTACGGGATCGTCCATCCCCATGAGCAGTGGGCATCATCGCGGAACAACCGCCTTAGCCCCTTCCACGCAAGGACATCGGCGTTGGGCGCGGTTTACTTCGAGACCGCCGGCTGGGAACGGCCCCATTGGTACGAAAGCAACAAGGGGCTCCTCGATGAATACGGCGACCGGGTCAACGACCGGCCCAACGAGTGGGATGCCCGCTGGTGGTCGCCGATCATCAACGCGGAGCACCTGGCCATGCGGGACCGGGTGGCCATGGTGGACCTGAGCGCCTTTGCGATCTTCGACGTCTCCGGCCCCGGAGCCCTCGACACGGTCCAGCGGGTGGCCGTCTCTCAGATGGACGTCCCGGTGGGCAAAGCGGCCTATACCCTTCTCCTCAACGTCCACGGCGGCATCCGGAGCGATCTGGTCATCGCCCGGACCGGCCGGGAGTCCTTCCGGATCATCACCGGCGGCGGCCACGGCGGGGTGGACAAGAAGTGGTTTATCGACAACCTCCCCGAGGACGGATCGGCTCAGCTCCATGACCAGACATCGGCGCTCTGCACGGTGGGGCTCTGGGGACCGTCGGCCCGCGAGGTCCTGGCATCGGTCACCGAGGACGACGTTTCCGACGCCGGTTTTCCCTTTGCTTATACCAAGGCGCTCCGGATTAAACAGATCCCGGTCTGGGCGCTCCGGATCTCCTATGTCGGGGAGCTGGGATGGGAGATCTACACCGCCGCCGAGCACGGCGAGAAACTCTGGGACATCCTCTGGGAGGCCGGCCAGGCGCACCGGGTGGTCCCCGTCGGGATCGGGGTTTACGGCACCACCGCCCGGCTGGAAAAGGGCTATCGGCTCTTTGGCAACGAGCTGGACACCGAGTTCAACCCGGTGGAGGCCGGCATGGCCCTGCCCCGGGTGAAGGCCCAGGACTTTATCGGCAAGGAGGCTTATCTCAAGGTTCGGGAGACCGAGCCGGCGGCGGTCCTGTGTACTCTGACCGTGGATGACCACACCGCGGCCAACGGCGAAAAACGATACATGGTGGGCCACGTGCCGGTCCTCACGCCGGATGGAGAGCCCCTGGAGGACGCCCGGAAGCGGCGGTCATTCGCCACCAGCGGCGGGGCCGGTCCCTCGGTCGGGAAGTTCATCCTCATGGCCTACCTGCCGCCGGAATACGCCACCGTGGGCACCTCGCTCAAGGTGGAATACTTCGGCGATCACTTCCCGGTGACCGTGGCGGCGGTGGGCCCGACCCCCCTGTTCGATCCGGAAAACCAACGGATGAAAGGGTAAGCAGGAGGCGATGCCATGAACATTCTGGTCTGTGTCAAACGGGTGCCGGACATCGGCGCCCGGATCGACATCTCCGAGGACCAACGGACGATTTTGACCAAAAACCTCGGGTTCACCATCAGCCCTCACGAGGAGTGCGCCGTCGAGGCGGCCATTCAGCTCGTGGAGGCCAACGGCGGCCAATCAACGGTTCTCACCCTGGGGCCGGCCGCCGCCGAGGAGCAGCTTCGGGACGCCCTGGCCCGGGGGATCGACCGGGGGATTCTCCTGGAAACCGACGGCGGCGAGTACGACCCCGGTCAAACGGCGGCGGCCATTGTCGAGGCGGTTCGGGCCGAGTCGGCGGAGGCTCCGTTCGACCTGATCCTCTTTGGCAACGAATCGGCCGACAGCGGCGGCTGTCAGGTGGGCATCCGGGTGGCTCATGCCCTGGATCTCCCCTGCCTGGCCGGAGCCAAGAAGCTGACGGTCACCGACGGCGCGGCCTCCGCCTGGCGGGAGGTGGACGACGGCTGGGAGATATTCGACCTGGCCCTCCCGGCGGTGATAACCGTCAAGGAAGGCGTCAACCTGCCCCGGTATCCCAGCCTGCGGGGAACCATGAAGGCCAAGAAAAAGCCGGTCAACCGGATGTCGCCCGACCGGATCGAGGCCCGATTGCGGATGGAGTCCCTCTTCCATCCGCCCGAGCAGAAAAAGCAGGTGGAAATGCTGGGTGACGGGTCCGCGGCCGCGCCCCGGGTGGTCGAGGTCCTCAAATCCCTGGAGGTGATCGGATGACAACAATCATCGGACTGATCGAGCATGACGGAAAGGCCCTGACCGAGGCCACCTGCCAGACCCTCACCTTTGCCCGGAACCTCGCCGGCGATCTGGGCGGCGAGGTAGCCGGCCTGGTCATCGGCGGCGGAGCCGACGCCGTGGCCGCCGAGCTGGGTCAATACGGCGTCGCCCGGATCATCCACGTCGATGACGACCGGCTGGCCGACTACGCTCCGGCGGGCTGGGCCCGGGCCGCCGCTCAGGTCGCTGCCGACCGTTCGGCCGAAGTGGTCCTGGCTCCCGGTTCGGACCGGGGCAATGAGGTCATGGCCCATCTGGCGGCCATGTCCGACCTGCCCCTGGCCGCTAACTGCCAGGAGGTCGAGCCCGGAGACCCGTTCAAAGTGACCCGGCTCCGCTGGGGCAGCAGCCTCCTGGAATCGGCGGTCCTGGACGGGAAGCCCCGGCTCTTGACCGTCGCCCCTCACGTGGTGGCGCCCGAAACGGTCTCCGGCCCGGCGACGCCCCCGGTGGAACCCTTCACCCCGACCCTGACCGACGCCGACCTCCGGGTCCGGCTGGTCCGGCGGGAAAAGGAAGTCACCGAAGGGGTCACGCTGAAAACCGCACCGGTGGTGGTGGGCGGCGGCCGAGGTGTCGGCGGCCCCGAGGGCTATGCGGTCCTGGAGGAACTGGCCGGGTTGCTGGGCGCCGCCGTGGGCTGCTCCCGAGTGGCCACCAACAACGGCTGGCGCCCCCATTCGGACCAGGTGGGACTCACCGGAACCCGGATCTCGCCATCCCTCTATATCGCCTGCGGAATCAGCGGGGCCATCCAGCACATTGTCGGATGCAAGGGGGCCAAGCGGATCATGGTCATCAACAAGGACCCGGAAGCGGCCTTTTTCGCCAAGGCCGACTACGGGGTTGTCGGCGACCTCCACGAGGTGATCCCGGCCATCATTGACGCGGTCAAAAAAGAGGGCTGAGGGCTGAGGGGCCGAGGACTGAGTGGTTGAGACCTCCGAGGTTTCCAAGAAATCTGGAAACCTCGGAGGTCTGATGAGGACTGAGGGCCGAGGACTGAGTGATTGAGAACTCCGGGGTTTCTAAAAGATTCGGAAACCCCGGAGCTCTGATGAGGACTGATGGATTTA
>CAZWGY010000115.1:0-11501 GCA_964633575.1 uncultured Desulfobacteraceae bacterium | reverse complement strand
GGGGTCTTCAGCTCCTGAGCAAACAGCGATACCTTATATTCCTCGATCATCCAGAAAAAATCTTCCACGGCCTTCCGCTTTTCATCCGAGGATTCCGGTTTCAGATCGGTCAGGAGCTTTTGTAAGCGATCCAGTTGCGGTTTCAACGCATCCACCCGCTTCTGATCCCGGTCGATGTCTTCAATCCCCTTCTGGGCTCGAATGGTAATGGCCCGGATGTAGCGATCGAGATGTCCGATCCGTTCGGAATCATACAATTCCAGGAAGTTTTCCGGTATCAGCCGTCCCAGCCCGTCTCGCAGATCGGCGAGAAAGTCCAGCCCCTTTGGATTCGACCGGTTGGCGATTTCCAGTTGGTAAAGAGTGGACCGGGCCTCTCCGTAAGCTCGGAGCACTCGCCTGACCACTCGGCGGAAATCCGAGCCCTTTGTGATGAGGTCCGCCCTGACTGAATCCGCATGGGCATGAAATGCGTAGGTTGACCGAATGTTTTTCTCCAGCAGGGAGCGGGTCAGGTGATCATACACCTGGGCCTCAACCGCCTTCTGCCCACCGAAATAAGCAGCGGCATCATCGGTCATCCGGAGCGCTTTGCTAAGATATTTCAAGTCCGCTCCAAGCTCTAACCGATAGAGCTGGGCAACCCCTTTTTTATGTCGGGCTTCAGCGTCAAGGGGATCGGCAAAAAGCTTCAGTGCCACGGATGCATCCGAATCCGATGGAACCAACGCGGGAAACGCGGTCCATTTCTGTTTGTTTTTTCCGGAAATGGTTACGCTTTCCGGTAGATCGCCGACGTCCCATCGGGTAATGCCGGTTTTCTCCCAGCCTTGCTTCTCCTTTTCGAAATGATCCGTGATTTCCGCCTGAGCACCGTTTCCCGACAGGACGGACGCATTCCGTCCGGCCCGAAGCTCCCGGCCGGATGCATCGGTGACGACAACCCGCAGCCTGAGGTGATCCGGCAGATCATTTTCCGGCCAGGCGGGCGCCGGGATGTCGATGCCGAAGTGCCGATGGATAAGCTGCCCGAGCGTAGTGGTCAGCGGACGTTCAAGGGGCGTCGGTATCCTCTCCGCGAGGAGATCGACGGTCCGGTTGACCGGGACCAGCTTTTTCCGATATGCCTTGGGAAGTCCCCGAATCATGGCGGTGATCTTTTCCCGGAGCAGCCCGGGAGCGATCCAGTCCAAAGATTCCCGGGGCACGGACGGGGCCAGCGTAGAAGGGATGCGGACGGAGACCCCGTCATGGGCCGCACCGGGGTCAAAGGCATATCGACAGGAAAACCGGTGAGCTCCAAGGCTAATGGATTCGGGATATTGGTTCAGCTCTTCGGGATCAGGCGGACAGAGAATCAGGTCATCCGGGGTCATTCGCAGGAATCCGTCTCCGCCCGATTCCTTGATCAAGCGTTTCAGCGACCGGATATCATGAATATCAGGGAGCCGCTTCCGATAGAACCGGTAGATCTCTTCGTCACTGACCAGGAGGTTTCGCCGCCGGAGCCGGTCTTCCGCGTCCCGGATCTCCTCGATGCGCTTCTGATTGTGTCGCATAAACGGCAACGGCTGCTTGAGATCGCCTTCCACCAGGGCGCTCCGGATGAAGATCTCGGCGGCCGCCTTCGGATCGACCGGACCGTAGGAGACCCGGCGGCCGGGGACGATGATCAGACCGTAGAGGGTGACCTGTTCGGTGGCCACCACCTCACCCCGATTTCGTTCCCAGTGGGGATTGAGATAGGTCGATCGGCATTGATCCCCGGCCAGCGGCTCAATCCAGGAGACATCGATGTTGGCGACCATCCGGGCGAACAGCCGGGAGGTTTCGACCATCTCGGCGGCCACGATCCAGCTTTCCGCCCGGTTGAACAGCCCGGAGCCGGGAAAGACCATCACTTCCTTGTCCCTTGCCCCCCGGAAGATGTTTTTCTCCTTTTTCACCGCAATGTTGGACAGAAATCCGGACAGAATCGACCGGTGGATCGCCGCATAAGCATCGGAATCGATGAATTCCGGCGGAAGACGGGGCTCATCCTCGGAATTGGATTCAATCTCTCCGGATTCCGCCAGTACGCCCCGGATCTGTGTGTGGACATCCCGCCATTCCCGCATCCGTCTATAGGAAAGAAACTGCTCGCTACAAAACCGTTTGATCTTTCGAGCGGTTTTGACGGCGGCCCAGGTTTCATGATAGCGGCGCCAAAGGTTTAACAGGGTGATGAAATCGGATCGGGGGTCCTGGAAGGATTGATGAGCCGCATCAGCCTGGGCCTGCTGGTCAGCCGGCCGCTCCCGGGGTTCCTGGATACTCAGGGCGGCGGCGATAATCATCATCTCCGACAGGTATCCCTCGGTCCTGGCCTCGAGCAGCATCCGGGACAGCCGGGGATCCAGGGGCATCCGGGCCATCAACGCCCCATGTCGGGTCAGCCGGTACCGACCGCTTTTTCGACGGACTCCCCGGTCGGTGGCGGGGACAATGGCTCCGAGTGCCATGAGCAGTTCAACGCCGTCTTTGACATGCTTCGGCCACGGCGGGTCGATAAAAGGAAAGTCTTCGACGTCCCCGAGCTTCAAGGAGACCATCCGGAGGATAACATCCGCCAGATTCGACCGAAGGATCTCCGGCGGCGTAAACCGTGGTCGTGAGAGATAATCCGCTTCCGAAAAAAGCCGGATACAAACGCCGTTTCGAACCCGGCCGCATCGGCCCATCCGCTGATCAGCGCTGCTCCGGGAGATCGGGACCACCGGCAGGGAGGTGGTTTTCGAGCGGGGGGAATACTGGGAAATCCGGGCGAGGCCGGTATCGACCACGTAGCGGATGCCGGGGATGGTTACCGAGGTCTCGGCCACGTTGGTGGCGACAATGACCTTGCGCTCCGGGGTCCGGGCAAAGACCCGGGTCTGCTCGCCGGCGGTCAGCCGGGCGAACAGCGGCAGCACGAGGGTGTTCGGCCACCGCCTGGCCGCCATGAGCTCACAGGTCTCCCGGATGTCGGCCTCCGTGGGCATGAATACCAGGACGTCTCCGCCGCCGGGGCGCCGTCGGAACAAATTGTCCACCTCGGCCACCGCCATCTCAACATGGGTCGGCTCGTCGCCGTCGGTATCCGCCGTCTCCGGGGGAGCGTAGCGGATATCCACCGGATACATCCGGCCCGACACCTCGATGACCGGCGCGTCGTCAAAGGCTCGGGAGAACTTTTCCGTATCAATGGTGGCCGAAGTGATGATCAGCTTCAAATCCCGTCTTCGGCGGACGAGGGTTTTGAGCATCCCCAGCACGAAGTCGATATTGAGGCTCCGCTCGTGGGCCTCGTCGATGATCAGGGTGTCATACTCATTCAGGAACCGGTCGGCCTGGGCCTCCGCCAGGAGGACCCCGTCGGTCATGATCTTGATATGAGCATCCGGGGCGGTCCGGTCGGTGAAGCGGATCTTGTAACCGACGGACCGGCCCGCCGGCTCCCCGAGCTCCTCGGCGATCCGCTGGGCGACGGTGATGGCGGCGATCCGCCGGGGCTGGGTACACCCGATCTTCCCATCGATCCCCCGACCGGCCTCAAGGCAGAATTTGGGAATCTGGGTCGTTTTGCCGGAGCCGGTCTCACCGGAGATGATAACCACCCGGTTTGCGGCCACGGCGTCGATGATTGCCTGACGTTTGGCAACGATGGGAAGCCGATCATCATAGCTCGGTGATGGGACCGTGTCCAACCGACGTTGACGCCGCCCTCTCGATGCCTCGATCCGGAGGCGGAGCCGGTCGATGCGACGGCATGTCTTTTCGGTCGATTGGGCGTCTGAAGACAGACGCTCAATGGCAATAATCTCCCGTCGGAGCCGGTGCCGGTCGGCGCCCATGACGCCGGACAACCAGGATTTAAGCTGCCCCGGTTCCGGGATGCCCCTTGACACCGGGCGTTTTTGATGAGTAGGGTGCGCTGTGCTCATAGAGTAGGAAATATAAGGTCTGGGCACGGAAAATCAAGCATCGTTCCGAGAGGCGACGCCCATTGGCGGCAACATTTCAGAAAGGGGGATCGGATGACGGCGGCTCCGTCCACGAGTACCGAAAAGGTTCAACAAGCCCTGAAATCGGCGGGGTTTTCCAACAAGGTAATTGAAATGGAGGTGACCACCCGAAGTGCGGCGGATGCGGCCGGGGCGGTGGGATGTCAGGTGGGACAGATTGCCAAGTCTCTGGTGTTTCAAGGCCAATCCACCCAGCGGCCGGTGCTGGTCATTGCCTCCGGGGCCAACCGGGTCGATGAGGAGAAGCTGGCGTCGGTGCTGGGTGAACCGATGGCAATGGCCCGGCCGGAGAACGTCCGGGCGCTGACCGGGTTTGCCATCGGCGGGGTGCCTCCATTGGGCCATCAAACGCCGATGAAAACGGTCATCGACGCTGATCTGATGACCCATGAACGCATCTGGGCGGCGGCCGGCACCCCCCGTGCCATGTTCTCCCTGACCCCGGACGAGCTGTTACGGATGACCGACGCGGAGGTAAAAGACATCCGGAAAGAATAAAGGAGGAACCGATGCCGTTTCTATCCCTGAAGGACCTGGCGGAACGGGAGCCGGCCCCCGGTTTCCGGGTCCGGTTCGTCCACACCGATGCAATGACCCTGGCCTATTGGGACATCCGCTCGGGGTCGGTTATGCCCGACCACGCGCATCCCCATGAGCAGGTAGTCAATCCGGTCGAAGGCCGCTTCGAACTGACCGTTGACGGCGAGACAAAGCTTTTAACGCCCGGCGAGGTGGCGGTGGTGCCGCCCGATGGGCTCCACGGGGGCCGGGCACTGACCGACTGCCGGATCATCGACATCTTTCATCCGGTTCGCGAAGATTACCGCGCATAGACATTCAGATCACGGTTTGGGTGGGCGGAAACCGGCCCAAACATTTCATCTGAAAGCCGATGTGCGACATGCCGACCAACAATGACCAGGAGCGCGAGATGAAAAGCTATCGCAAGGAGCTATGGTTTGAGGTACCGACCCGGCGCGGATTTATCAATATCACGCCCGAGGTGGAAAGCTGCCTCGCCGAAAGCGGCGTCCGGGAGGGGCTGGTGCTGGTCAACGCCATGCACATCACCGCTTCGGTATTTGTCAACGACGACGAGTCCGGACTCCATCACGACTATGAAATCTGGCTGGAAACCCTGGCCCCTCATGAGCCGGTCTCCGGTTACCGGCACAACGTGGGCGAAGACAACGCTGATGCCCACATGAAACGCCAGATTATGGGTCGGGAAGCCGTGATCGCCATCACCGACGGTGCGCTGGATCTCGGACCGTGGGAACAGATCTTCTACGGCGAGTTCGACGGTCGCCGTCGGAAACGGGTCCTGGTCAAAATCATCGGGGAGTAACCGGTCAAGTCATTTCCCCTTGGAAATGTTACTGATGGTCTGAGCGTTCCACCGGCTGTTCCCGGAAAGGGTCGGAACCTGCTCGGTGTTCAGGATGTCCTCAATCTGCTTGTAGGAGAGCTTCTTTTTCCGCTGCCGGAGAATCCACTTCACCAGAAGCTCCTTTTTGATGGCCTTGAGCTCGTCATCAAACTTGCGGATGGGAATGCCCAGCTCGGTCTTTCCCTTGATGTCCTGAAGCTTCGACTTGATCTCATGGAACAACGGGTCGCTCTGATGTGCATTCATACCATTTCCTCGCCTTTCGTGAATGGGGTGAAAAGAGCGTACTCACGTGAACAGATAAGCGGAAATCGCCTGGTCGCCGCCGTTCTCCACCGATTCCAGCGCCGGGGTCCCGTGGAACTCCATCCCGGCGTGGCCATCCCGAACGTAGCGGACCACCGCATCCCGTTCCACAACGGAGCCGGTCGAGTCATCCAGACGGAAGATCAGGTTGAGCCGGTCACCCACGGAAACCGGTGGGTTTCCGGCCAACTGGCATTTGATCCCCAGGCGCGAGAGGTCTTTGACCACCATGGCATACCGGTCGGATGCGTCTTGAGGGCGGAAGCTGCCGGAAAAGAAGACCCGTTTGCGGAGCTGTCGGCGCCGCTCCAGCAGAACCGTGTGGGAGTGACCACACGAGCAGGAGTGACGGATCTTCACGTTACCCTCAGCCCTGAGATGGTCGGAGCAGTCGATGGCCATCCGCTGCCCACATCGGGGGCAGACCACCGTTGTTACTCCATACTCTTGGACGCTGACCTTTGGCGGGTCCGCGGAGTAGAGGTCGAGTACGGCCTCTCTCTTGCCCCGCCCGTCCCGCCCGTCAAATTGGCCACGATGATTCAATCTCCCCCCTTTGATCCGGAAAAACCCGGCTGTACCTGAGCGCTCCCCCTGTCTCATGGTTTCTTTTTTCACATATCTTATAAAGAAATCAATGGGATTGAAATGGTAATCTCCGGTAGGAATTTTCTACTCCCCCGCCGGCGGGAGGGCCGCCGTCGGGGTTGAACCGGGGGAAAGCGCCATCGTCAGGGGATCGGCGGAATGGGGGGAAGAGGGGCGCTGCCGGCCGACAACCGGGTCCCGTCAATCCAGATGGTCCCATCCATCCGCTGCGGGACCCGGTTGTGATACGGTCCGGGTCGGGGGGGATAAGCGGAAAAGAAATTGGCGCCCGCGAGATCGGCGCCAGTGAGGTCGGCGCGCCGCAGGTCGGCATCGAGAAGGTTGGCGCCGCTGAGGTCGGCGCCTCGCAGATCAGCGCCGGTCAGGGTAGCGCGCAGGAGATCGGTCCGATGGAGTCGGGCGCCGCTCAGATCCACTTCGGCCAGGTTGGCGTCGGTGAGCCGGGCGGCTTCCAGGTTGACCTCACGCATACAAGCCCCCTGGAGGTCGGCTCTTTCAAGGGCGGCTCCGACGAGGATGGCCTCCCGGAGGTCCGACTCCCGGAGATCGGCCCCGATCAGGTAGGCTCCCGTGAGGTCGGCATGACGGCCGTCCGCCCCCTGGAGGTCGGCCCGGTGGAGGCTTGCCCCTCGCAGGTGAGCATGCCGGAGAACGGCCCCACGGAGGTCGGCGGCTACGAGATTGGCGTTTAAAAGGTCGGCCCATGAAAGGTTGCCATGGGCGAGCCCCGCGTTCTGGAGCGTTGCCCCACGGAGGTCGGCGCCTTCCAGATCGCCCTCGGGGCAGCTCCCCTCGGTCATCAGGCGAGCGAGATCCGCCGGGTCAAAGGCAAACACCTGGGCCGCCAGCCACAGGCTCAGGCCGATGAATACGACCGCCAGCCCGCCCGGTTTCATGAGGTCCAGGCGCACGGGATGGGCGTCGGTCCCACGAATGACAACCGCTTAACGACTCGTCCCGGTCACGGCGCGTTCCCCGGGGAGACCACGCTGTCCAGCTCCGGGTCCGACGGCTTGCCGACCAGGCCGACCACCTGGTCACCTTCCCTGGGTTTCACCTCATCCAGGAGAGCCCCGAAAATCTGGTCGGTTGGCGCGGGCGGAGGCGTTTTGGCGGTTTTCTGATCGGTTTCAGCGGCTTCTGGTTCCTCGGGAGCCGGCTCGGACTCCGCCAATTGACCGAAAATCTGGTAGTTATCACCCAGGTCCCCGGCCACCGCCTCGGATGGTCCCGCGAGAACGAACCCGCAACCGAATGCCAGGATAATTGTAACGATGACCTGATGTTTCATAACGATCTCCCTTCTATGTTGTGCCCGTTGATTCTGGTTGACAATCGCCGATGGAGGTGCTAAATAAAATTCATCAAATGAATTAGATAAATTTTATTTTGTACTTGTATTTTATTCCTTCTGTGATAACAAATCAACCCAATTTTGAATTTATTTCGCCCCGCTTATGCCCGCCGGCCACTCAACAGCGCGGCAGGCGGAAAGTGTCTGAGAAAGGAGGTGACGAAAACGATCAGGCACCGGGGCATGGACGGCGCACCCATTGACGGTAATAATCAAAACGGAACATGAACCAGATGACAGAGGAGAGAACAACATGCGGAAAAGGTACCTGATGGTGTTGACGGTGATGGGGCTTTGCGTGGCAGTGGCGGGAAGTGCCTTTGCGGGGAACGCGACCCGGAACGAATGCATCGCCATGGTTCGAGAAGCGGCTGAGCTGGTCAATACGGCGGGCGTGGAAACAGCCATCAAGGAGATCAACAAACGGGACGGACGGTTTGTCTGGAAAGACTCCTACGTTTTTCTGATGGACCTCGACGGCAAGATGCTGGCCCACCCGATGAAACCGGAGCTCACCGAAAAGGAACACCTGCTTCTAGAGGTTGATCCGAACGGCAAGGCCCTGTTCGTCCACTTCGTTAATCTGGCCAGAAACCAGGGTGAAGGATGGGTGGATTATCTCTGGCCCAAGCCTGGTGAGACGATCCCGTCTCAGAAGGTCACTTACATCTACCGGATTCCCGGCACTGAATACTTCCTTGGCGCCGGAATCTATGCGGGGATGATGCACTAAGCAACCGCCCCGGTCCCCTAAACTCAAACAGCCGCCCCGGCCATCGTGCCGGCGCGGCTGTTTGTTTTTGTCGGCCCGGCTATCAGCGGCGGGCTGACGGAAAGACGGAGACGGCTATTTGATCCAGGGCTTGCCCACCGGCAGCACATCCCGACCAAAAACATCCTGGTAGATGAGATGGGCCATGACGTACCAGGCGCTCAGAGCACAGAGCATCAGTTCGTACCCGGCCACCTTGGTCAACTGCGGATAGCCGAAATGGGCCAGATCCAAGAGGATGAAGCCGATCAGCAGAAGGGTGAAAGTGATGGCCAGGGCCGAGTTGATCCGCATGGAGCCGACCCACATGATGGCGGTGTAAAAGGTCCAGACCAGGAGAAACCATCCCACGTCCGTGGTGCTGGATTTGTAGATCCCGAAATAGTTCAGGATGAAGATGACGCCCAGGGCGATCCAGAAGCTGCCGTAAGCGGTAAAGGCGCTGTAACCGAAATTGTTCCCGGTCTTCATCTCCTGGAGCCCGGCAATGAGCTGCGCCAGGCCGCCGAAGATCAACGCCAACGCCAGAACCGGTCCGACGCCGCACCATCCCACGTTGTGAAACTGAAGGATCAATGTGGTCAGCCCAAACCCCGCCAGCCCGACAACCGCCGGATTTCCCAATTTCTGCTCTGCCATAACAACTGCTCTCCTTTGCTTAAAACGGTTAGTCAAATAGTGCCGCCGAGGCGGCAATCATCGTGTATTCCAGTTGATCCCGGGGAGCGGCCCCGCGGATCAACCGCCTCAATGTGAATGGAGCCGCGCCGATGGACGCCCCTCCGTTTAAAAGAAGCCGGGGATGGCATCATCCCCGGCTTCAGGTGTTAGCCGTCGATATGGTCGGATCGGGAGTCCCGAATCCGCCCCGGATCTTATTTCCGGGATTTAGCCAGGCCGATCTGAATGAGGGCCTCTTCCATCTCCCCGAGAATGGCCGGATCATCGATGGTGGCCGGCATGTTCCATTCCTTATTGTCCGCGATCTTCTGGATGGTCCCCCGGAGGATCTTCCCGGACCGGGTCTTGGGCAGCCGTTTGACCACCGTGGCCGTCTTGAAGGCGGCAACCGGACCGATCCGGTCACGGACCATCTGAATTACATCCTTGACAATATCCGCCTCGGGGCGGGAGACCCCCGACTTCAAGACGATGAATCCCACCGGTACCTGCCCCTTCAAGGAGTCTTCGACCCCGAGAACGGCGCATTCGGCCACATCCTGGTGATCCGAGAGAACCTCCTCCATGGCCCCGGTGGAAAGCCGGTGACCGGCAACGTTGATGATGTCGTCGGTCCGGGCCATGACATACACATAGCCCTCCTCGTCAATATACCCGGCATCGGCGGTCTTATAGTAGCCGGGGAATTCCTCCAGGTAGGCCTTTTTGAAGCCCTCGTCGTTGTTCCAGAGGGTCGGCAGGGTCCCCGGAGGCAACGGCAGCTTGACCACCAGAGCGCCGATCTGGCCGGCCTTGACCTGGTTGCAGCCCTCGTCCACCACCTGGACATCCCAGCCGGGCACCGCTTTGGTGGGGGAACCGTATTTGACCGGGAACTGGTGAAGGCCGACGCAGTTGGCGCAGATGGCCCAGCCGGTCTCAGTCTGCCACCAGTGATCGATCACCGGCACTTTGAGGTTCCGTTCGGCCCACTGGATGGTGTCCGGATCGGAGCGTTCGCCGGCCAGGAAGAGATAATTGAAGTTGGAGATGTCGTATTTCTTGATAAACTCGCCGTTGGGGTCATCCCGCTTGATGGCCCGGAAGGCGGTGGGAGCGGTGAAAAGGGTCTTGACCCCGTGCTCGGAGATCACCCGCCAGAAAACGCCGGCGTCGGGGGTCCCCACCGGCTTGCCCTCGAACAGAATGGTCGTGCAGCCCTTGAAGAGAGGAGCGTAAATAATGTAGGAGTGGCCGACCACCCAGCCCACGTCCGACGCGGCCCAATAAACGTCACCGGCCTCGACTCCGTAAACGGCGTTCATGGTCCACTTGAGGGCCACCACATGGCCACCGTTATCCCGGACCACGCCCTTGGGCTGTCCGGTGGTCCCGGAGGTGTAAAGGATATAGAGCGGATCCGTCGCCTTCACGGGGACACAATCGGCCGGTTTGGCCTTGGCCATGGCCTCGGCCCAGTCCACGTCCCGGCCCTCGATCATACTCGCCTTTTCCATGGGCCGCTGAAGGATCACGCACTTTTCGGGCTTGCTCTGAGCCATGTCAATGGCGCCATCCAGAAGCGGCTTGTAGGGGATAATCTTTTTGACCTCGATGCCGCAGGAGGCGGTGACAATAACCTTTGGCTTGGCGTCGTTGATCCGGGTGGCAAGCTCCTTGGCCGCGAATCCACCGAAGACCACCGAATGAACCGCCCCGATCCGGGCGCAGGCCAGCATGGCCACGGCCGCCTCCGCGATCATCGGCATGTACAGGATGACCCGATCGCCTTTCTGAACCCCCTGATCGACGAGGACGCCGGCGAATTTGGCCACTTCGTCCCGAAGCTCGGTGTAAGTGTATTTCCGGATCGTGTCGGTGACGGGGCTGTCGTAGATCAGGGCAAGCTGATCCCCCCGGCCGTTGTCCACGTGATAGTCGAGGGCATTGTAACAGGTGTTGATCTCACCTCCCACAAACCATCGGTAAAACGGCTTGTTGGAGTCATCCAGAACCTTGTCCCATTTCTTGTACCAATGGCAGTCCTCGGCGGCTTCGCCCCAGAACCCTTCGGGATCCTTCATGGATCGTTCAAATGCGACATCATAGGCGTTGGTCATCTCAAGCTCTCCTTTTTTCGTGTTGACATTTCCGGTGAATAAGGTTTGACAACGGTATGGCCTGCTCATCAAAGCGCCACCATACCGATGGCGGGCCCGTGTGTCAAGCGGAATCAATGAATCCAATCCAGTAGATGATTGATGATTGATTATTGATGATTGATTATCGTGAAAATACATTAGTGATGAGGACTGAGGACTGAGAGGCGCCGGTTGTAGGGGCGGACCTGCGTGTCCGCCCGCTATA
>CAZWGY010000114.1:0-11518 GCA_964633575.1 uncultured Desulfobacteraceae bacterium | reverse complement strand
AATAGAGACCTCCGAGGTTTCCGTTTTATAAACCCTCTGCTTTTACGGCACCGGATGGCCGAGGCGATTTCCCGGGATGCCCTCGGACTGGCCGGGGCCCGCCGCGCGACCGGCGGATGGCGGATTTTTCTGAAAGACTGGTCGGTGGATATCGAAAGCGACCGCCACCGTTTGCGCGCCGTGACGGCCGACTTTTCAGTGGACCTCCACCTGACCGCCCAAAAGCCGCCGGTCCCCCACGGCGACCGGGGGTACAGCCGCAAGGGAGACGATCCCGCCGGCGCGTCCTGCTATTACTCTCTGACCCGGCTGTCGGCCGACGGCGTGATCACCACCGACGGAGACCGGCATCGGGTTTCGGGGACCGCTTGGATGAACCACGAGTACAGCACCGCGCCCCTGCCGGCCGGCACCGTCGGCTGGGACTGGTTCAGCCTCCAGCTCGACGACGGGACGGAGCTGATGGCCTACTTTCTCCGCCGGAAAGGGGGCGGATTCACCCCCGCTTCCGCCGGGACCCTCGTGTTGACCGACGGTGAAGCGGTTCATCTTTCGCGCTCCGATCTCCGGCTGATGGTCACCAATCAATGGAAAAGCCCCGATAGCGGCGCGGTCTATCCGGCGGGCCGGCGCCTGGCCGTCCCGGCCCGGGGGCTCCGCCTGACCATCACCCCCCGCCTGGCCGACCAGGAGATGCGGACCCCCATGAGCACCGGCGTGACCTACTACGAAGGCAGCGTTATGGTTTCCGGCACCGGGAACGACGGCCCCGTCAAGGGGCATGGCTATGTCGAGCTCACCGGCTACGCGGCCGCTTTTGACGCTCCCATGTAGTCCCGCCATGGCGGGATCAGTGGGTGTAAACCTCGTATTCGGTGGAATGACCCAGCAGGGCGTCGATTTCGTCCTGGATCGCCTTTCGCTCGTTGCTCATGGCCCACTTCCGCCAGGCGTCCACCGATTCCCAGGTGCTGATCACCAGGTTTTCCCCCGGACGGTCCGCCCGCCGGAGGGTCTCGCCGGAAATGTAGCCGGGCTGTCCCATGGTGAGTCGCCGGAGCTTGTTGAGCAGCTCCATCAGGTTTTCATCCGCCCCGTCGGGGACGGTCCGCTTGATGAGCACTTTAACCGCCATGTCCGCCTCCTTTCGTCCATCGGCCGACGTCGCCGGCCCGAATTAAAACGGCCGGATGATCCCGATCCCTCGGTTCATCCGGCCGTTTTCAAGAAATTCCCTCGATCCCATCGCCAGAAGCGACGGCTCATTGTGCCAACGCATTGCATAGCCCGCCTCCCCGTTTCGGGACTCGTTCGGGTCAACTGCTGTTTCCATATCAGTATAGGTCATCCTCACATCGACTGTCAATAGGTCTGCATGGGCTATAACTTATTGAAAAAAATATAACAATGACATTGTGCAAAGCGAAACGGAGGTTGACTTCAGGGGATAGATCAACTATGATGCCGTCGTTGTGGATTCATCCTCATGATCGACCCGCCTTCAACCACCTTGACACCACCGATTGCCATAAGGTCACCTCCCATGACGGATACACTGACGATTAGGCCCTTTCAAAATTCCCGATCCATTGTGATCGGTTTTCTGCTGGTGGTCGGGTTGTATCTGACCAGCCTCTACCATTATCTCCTGTTTCACGGCATTTCGGAGCTGTTCAGTATCGTCATTGCCTGCGCCTTTTTCATGATCGCCTGGAACAGCCGGGATCTGGCCGAGGACCCCTATCTGGTTTACCTGGGGATCGCTTACCTCTTTATCGCGGTGATTGACCTTCTCCACACCCTTGCCTACAAGGGGATGAACATCTTTCAGGACTATGATTATTATGCCAACCAGCTCTGGATCGCGGGGCGGTACATGGAAAGCATTACCTTGCTGGTTTTCTGGGGGATGGCGGGACGTCGGCGGCGGGTGGCCTACGGAGCCGTCTTTGGCGTTTACACGGCCGTCACCGCGCTGTTGATCGCGTCCATCTTTTACTGGAAAGTCTTTCCCATCTGCTTTGTGGAAGGAGAGGGCCTGACCCGGTTCAAGGTGGTCAGCGAGTACATCATCTGCGGGATCCTCGGCCTGGCCCTTTTGGCGGCCCACCGGAACCGGCACGTCTTCGATCCCGCCATTCATCGGTTGCTGACCACCTCGGTGCTCCTGACCATCGGGGGGGAGCTGGCCTTCACCTTCTACATCAGCAACTATGGCTTTTCGAACCTGGTGGGCCATTACCTCAAGATCGCTTCGTTTTATCTGATCTATAAGGCCATCATCGAAACCGGGTTGAAGCAGCCTTTCAACCTGATCTTCAGCCGGCTCAAGGAGAGCGAGGCACGGTATCGGCACCTGTTTCAATCGTCGCTGGTGGGGATTTTCCGGATGACCCTGGATGGGAGCCAAATCCTGGAAGCCAACCCCGCTTCGGCCCGGATTATGGGCTACGATACGCCTGAGGCGATGGCGGCCGAGGTGGTCCCCCGGAAGATCTACGCCGATCTCTCGGATCGGGAGCAGCTCCGGGGTAAGCTTCTGGCCGAAGGGCGCCTGGAAAGCCAGGAAGTCCGGGTTCGGGACCGGGCCGGTCGGGAGCTTATGGTCCAGATCAGCGCGGTCGTCGATGCCGAGGGGGGCCACATCGAGGGGGCGATGCTCGACGTGAGCGAAAAGGTCGAGATGGCCCGGCGGATGGCCCAGGTCGCCGAGCAGGAGGCTATCCAGCGGGGGAAGATCGCCATGGCCGCTTCGGTGCTCCACGACATCGGCAACGCCGTCACCGGCCTGGGGACGACGGTGACCCGGTTTCTGGGAGATGACGAGTGGCCCGAGATCGCCGCTCTGGATCGGCTGTCGGGGATGGTCGAGGAGAAGCGTGAAGAGCTCGACGCGGCCCTGGGGGCGGGCAAGGGCGAGGCCCTGGCCCACTTCATCCGGGAGCTCCGGGGGAGCCTGGACGACCGGCGACGGCAGCTCGGCCGGGATGGCCGGGTGATGTCCAAGACCCTGAGCCACATCAACGAGATTCTCCATCTCCAGCGCCGCTATGCCCGGGAGAACGAGGGCGGCCGAAGCGCCAGCCGACTCGACATGGCCGAGCTCATCGACGATGCCCTCGCCATGCAGGCGGCGGGACTCCGGAAGCGGGGGATCACCGTCCGCCGGCATTACCCGCCCGGTCTCCACCCCATCTCCGGGGACCGGACCCGGCTCATCCAGGTCTTCATGAACCTGATCAAAAACGCCGCCGAGTCCTTTGACGATCTCGATGGGGAGGGGGAGCGGACCCTCGACATCGACGGCGAGGTCTTGAACGGCCGGGGGATTCGTGTCATGATCACGGACAACGGTGCGGGGTTCCCGGCGGGAGAGGAAAGTCGGTTTTTCGAGGCGGGATACAGCACCAAGGACCGGAGCTCGGGGGTAGGGCTGAGTCAGTGCCGCGCCATTGTGGCGTCGCACGGCGGGACCATCGAGCTCCACGGCAACGGGCCGGGGCACGGAGCCCGTGCCGTGATCGAGTTGCCCATCCAGGAGGAGGCCGACGGATGAAAGCGCCGTTTAATGCCCGTGTGCTGGTGATCGACGATGAAGAGACCATCCGGGACAGCTTCCAACAGATCCTGAATCCCGAAAAACGGAACGTCGAGGGTCTCGAAAAGGCCGGCGAGAACCTGTTCGGCCCTTCGACGGTGGTCCGTCGCGCCGCCGTCGATCGATTTAAATTCGAGATCGAGACCGCCGCCGGCGGCCGGGCCGGGCTCGAGCGGGTCGAGCGGGCCGTGGCCGAGGACCGGCCTTTTGCCGCCATTTTCGTGGACATGCGGATGCCCGGCTGGGACGGCCTGACGACGGTCCGTCGGATTCGGGAGGTGGACCGGCGGGCCGAGGTGGTCTTCGTCACCGCATACAGCGACTACGATATCGACGAGGTGGTGGGCCAGGCGGGGATCAACGTCTCCTACCACTGCAAGCCGTTCTCCGTGGAGGAGATCCGCCAGATCGCCACCAAGGCGGTTTACGAATGGAACAAGGCCCGGAGCCTGGAGTCGCTCATCGAGGTGATCTCCGACCTCCGGGTCCGACGCTGGCAGCTCCGGCCTCTGTTGAAAAACATCCTCCAGCAGGTCTCCGAGATCCTCGGCTCGCCCTCCGCCGTCCTGGCCGAGTGGGATACCGAGGACCGCTACCGCCCTTTAATCGGCATCGGTCGCCTGGCCGATCCGGACGAGGCCCGTGCCTGGCTGGCGGCGGTTCCCGACTTAAACGACACCGACATCCACTACAATGATCGGCTTGCCGGTTTCAGGGTGGCGGACTACGCCATCGTGGTCCTTCTGGACGAGGGAATGGGGGCGCTGAACAACGAGCGGATCTATCTCGTGCGGCTTTTTCTGGAGCAGGCGGCCCTGGCGGTGACCAATGTGGACCTCCAGGAGACGTTGATCCGGAACGAGAAGCTCTCCGCCGTGGGCCAGGCCATCAGCATGGTCGCCCACGACCTCCGGGGGCCCATCGGCGGGATCCGGCAGGGCATCGAGCTTACCGACGAGATGGCCGACGACCCCGAGCTGATCCGGGAGATGCACCGGATGATCTTGAAGGAGGCGGACAACGCCCTGGCCATTGTCGATGATATCCTCGATTTCACCCAGAAGGGCCGGCTCACGGTCCAAACTCTGGCGGCGCGGCCCTTTCTGGATGAGGTGGCCGAGAGCTGCGGACGGGCCCTGAATGAGACCGGCACCGCCCTCATCCTGGCGGTGGAGGATGACTTTTCCTTTTCAGGCGACCGGAGCAAAATGCGGCGGGTCCTGATCAACCTGGTTAAAAACGCGGCCGAGGCCCTGTCCGCCGGTCCGGCCGACGATCCCCGGATTACCCTGTCGGCGGGCCGGGAGCCCGACGGGGTTCGGTTCAGCGTTTCGGACAACGGCCCCGGCCTGCCCGAGGAAATCCGGCGCCGGCTCTTTGTGCCGTTTGTCACCCAGGGGAAGTCCGGCGGGACCGGCCTGGGCCTGGCCATCGCCCGGCAGTTCGTTGAGGCCCACGGCGGGCGCATCTCCGTGGCTTCCTCGGCGGACGGCACCACCTTTACCTTTTTAATCCCCGGGGCGGATTGACCGACACGGACCGGCGCTGACCGGCACAAACGATGATCAGGCCCTAAACCCGGCTATTCCTCCGATCCCTCGTTGGTCTCCTCGGCCGGCGGGGATTCTTCGGCTGGCGGGGTTGAATCGGGCTCGGCTTCCAGGCGGGTGCCCCGTGGGTCGATCGGGGCTTTCAGCCCGGTTTCCTGGATGACGGTCTCGTCCTCATTGCCGTGGACCCGGGCCGCCAGCTTCCGGAATCCGGTCTCCAGATTGGTGTCCATCTCCACCAGGGTGCCCTCGCTGATGATGATCCGGATGAGCTCGGGAATCTTGGTCCGGGCGGTCGAGATCAGGTAGAGTGGCTGGATATAGAGGATGGTGTTGTTCACCGGGAAGATGATCATCCGGCCCCGCTTGATCTTCGAGCCGGCCTGGTCCCAGAGGGTCAGCTCCTGGGCGATCCGGGTGTCGTTGTCGATGAGAGCGCCCACCTGGGCCGGCCCATAGACCTGCTCCCCCTTGGGAAAGGAGTAAACCACGATCCTGCCGTAATTGTCCCCGTCACACCCCACAATGGGCAGAGCCCGGAGGTTGTCCCGACTGACGGGGCTCATGGGACTCAGAAGCATGAACTCGTGCTGCTCCCGGTTGATGAGGTTCAGGGTCATATAGTAGGCCCGCTGGAGGGCTGTCCCGGTCGAGGCGAATTCCCAGTGGTCCTCCTGGCGGTAGAACATATCCGGATTGCGCTGGTGGTACTTGGCGTAAACGCTCATCTGGATCTCGAAGAAGGATTTGGGATACCGGAGGTGGCGCTTGAGCCCCTCGGGCATCTCATCCATCGACTTGAACAGTCCGGGGTACATCCGGTTGTAGGCGCCGGCAATGGGGTCCTCGGGGTCAAAGCGGTAAAATGTGATGTCCCCGTTGTAGGCGTCCACGACGATTTTCACGGAGTTTCGGATGTAGTTGAAGCGCTTATCCGAATAGTGACGCTGGTCGTATAAGGGGACGTAGGGGTATTGATCCGAGGTGGTGTAGGCGTCCTGTATCCAGTAGAGCCGCTTGGGGGTTACCACCACGTAGGGGTCCTCGTCGAGCATCAGAAAGGGGGTGAGGGTGCTGATGGCATCGGTGATGTTCCGCCGGTAGAGAATCCGGCTTTGGTTGTTGGTCTCGGTGGTGAAGAAGATGTTCTTGTCCCGGAAGTGGAGGGCGAACATCAGCTTTCGGAAGAGGTTGGACAGAGGGGCTCCGCCCGTGCCGCTGTAATTGACCAGGACGTTTTCGTCGCGCTTGGGATGGTCGATCTCCCCCCGATCGTTCGGGGCGATGACGTACTCGTATTTCTCGAGGCCGTAGTAAAGGCCCGGCTGGGAGATGTCGAAGTCCAGCTCGGATTGAAGAGGGATGTCCCCCATGAACCACTTGATGCTCTGCTCCGCGCGCTGGATGGCCGGGGTCATCACCACCCCGTAGCCGTGGGTGTACTGGAGCCGGGAGTTGATCCAGCTCTGGGCCGTGGCCGGCAGCTCGCGGATGCTGATCTCCCGGGCCGCCAGAAAGACCTGCTGGTAAAGGCCGTTTACCGTGTATCGATCCACGTCCACGTCGGGGAAGGAGTAGTAGGGCCGGATGCCCTGCCGCTGCTCGTAAACCTCGGTGAGCAGCTCCCGGTCCCAGACCGGGATGTTGGCCAGGTTTTTCTGGAGGTCGGTGTCCTCGGCGATGAGGGACATGATGGACCGGACCGGATATTCCCGAATCTCTATATCGGTCAGGTCGAAGGCGTTCAGGGTGGCGGTGATGTTGTTGTTGATATAGGGCCGCTGCCGGACGATCTCGTTGGGGGCCACCACATATTCGTCGATCTGCCGGGGGATCAGGTCGATGGATCGGATTCCGATCACCATCAGAAAGAGGATGGCAAAGGCGATCACCAGCTTGGCCCCTTTATGAGTGTGGATGTACCGGATGAGCGCGAGCGCCCCGCCGGTGAACATGAGGATCTTGAGCCATATCGTCGGCAGCTCGAACCAGAATTTGACGAATCCGGGGCCGAAGAACACGGTGGCCGGGTCGTTCTGGTAGAGCAACCCGAATTGCTCCAGGAAGTATCCCCAGCCCTGGATGGCGATCACGAACAGCACCAGGACGGTGAGGTGAATCCTCGCCCCCCGGGGAAGCCGCTGGTCGGCTTTCGAAAGCATTCGGCTTTCAGCCCAGTAGAGGACCGTCATGGCCACGAAAAGCAGGGCGAAGATGATCAGCAGGTCCTTCTGGATGAGGATGTAGATCGGGTAGGAGAAGAGGTAAAAGCTGATGTCGGCGCCGAAGGCCGGGTCCGCCCGGCCGGCAACGGGGCCGAATATGTAGAGGAGGGCCTGCTCCCACTGCCGGTAGAGCGGCAGAGCGATGGGGATCGCCAGAATCAGGGAGAGGGGGGTATAAACCTTGAGCGAGCCGGTTTGAAACATCGTCAGAAGGGTCTTGTACCGGGCCCGCTCGGCCGAGCGGGCTCGATCCGCCGGGGCCTCGGCAAGCCCCAGGTAGCGGGAGCCCACCCAGAAGTTGAGGAAAAAGATCAGGAAAAAGGTCCCCGTCACGATGATGAAGACCAGATACCGGTAGATCAGCCGCAGCCAGAAATAGCCGGAGTAATCGAGAGACGAGAACCACCAATAGTCGATGATCAGACCGAGCAGTCCCTGGTTGAACATCACGTAAACGAGGCCGACGACGGCCGCGACTACGAGGATCCCGATCAGCCAGCGTATCATCCTCCGCATCCGTTTCCTCCTTACATCGGTGAACAGATTCCCGGACGGCCCTAGCGCGCCGTCGATGGGATAAAATCTCTGAAAATCAAAGCGATACTACCAGATGTCGCCCCTCTTTTCAAGCGGATTCCCCCGGCGCGCCGTCGGGCACGTCCGCCGAAGGCGGATCATCGTCGTCGATGTCCTCGGCCTCGCCGAGGGTCAGGTAGAGGAGAAAGGCAAAGACCACCGCCAGGGTATCGATACCCACAAAGACGAAGAACAGGGCCAGCAAAAGATAGATAATCCGTTTCATACCGCATACTTCGAAAACATTAGGGGTTATTCGGGTTGATTCGTGGTGCTTTTCGGTGGCGCCGACGGCGCCGCGTGGGGTATATTGCCCCCCGATCCGCCGGACCCATATATCACAGGATGGTCCGGAAGGACAGGGGGAAAGGAGACCAATGATGCACCGCCATACCAGGGAACGTCGAAGGCCGTGGCCGGCCTTTCTGGTCGGCTTGTTGCTGTCGGCCGGTCTGCTGGTTCCGGCCGGCGGGTGGGCTCAGACCGGAGGGCCGGACCCCGAGGCGGCGGAGAAGGCCCGCCGGGCCGAGCTGGACCGGCTGGCCGCTGACAGCCTCTGGCGGCTCAAGCGGGCGATCCAGCGGGACCGGTACCCGTCGGCTCGGGCTAATCTGAACGTCTGGCGGGTCACCGCCAAGGAAGCAGGGGCTTATGACCCCGTCCTCGACCGGGAGCTGTCCGATCGGATCTACAAAAAGGCCATCGACAACACTCTGAGCTGGTTCGATTACAGCCTGTCAAAGGGCTGGCTCGCCGAAGCCGACTACGCCCGCCGGGTCTATCGGGTCCGGGCCACCGAGATCGGCTGGTTCGACCCGGATTTTTACGGGACCCTGGGGGAGCGGCTCGAGGCTCGACGGGCGGAGATCCGGGACCGGAAGGCGGCCGAGGAGCCGTGACCCCCACGCCATCAGGACCCCCGCCCATTCCGTGGGCCGACCCGGACGACTGGCGGGCGGCCAACGCGGCGGTTGCCCGGCTGGTCCGCCAGCCCTCCGGCCCTCTAATGAACTTGGCTCACCAACTCGATGCGGCGCTCGCCGGGGCCTACCCCCGCCTGGACGCCCTCTGCCGGATCACCTGTCCCCACTGCCCGGACCCCTGCTGCCTGTCGGCAACGATCTGGCTCGATTTCCGGGATCTTTTGCGGCTTCACCTCACCGGCCGGCCGATCCCCCCGGCTCAGCCCCGGTCCCGTCCGGGGGAGACCTGTCGCTATGCCGGCCCGGCCGGGTGCCGGCTGCCCCGGCCTCAGCGGCCCTTTGTCTGTATCTGGTATCTATGCCCGGCTCAGACCGCGGCTCTCCGGCGGACCGGCGAAGCACCGGCGTTCACCCACCGGTTGGAACGGGCCAAGAGCTTGCGCAAGGACTTGGAATCCCGCCTTTGGCGGGATCATCTCCAGGGCGACCCCCCGTCAGACCCGACAAGGCGGAGGGACCGGGGCTGGGGAAAGCTTTCCGCCGAGTCGGTGTAAACCGTAAAGGGGGTCGAGGGGCGGACGTACCAGCGCATGGTCTCCGGGTCCACGATGGCCGGGTCGGTCCAGCCGTCACCGTCGTAGTCGCCCAGGGAGACCACGTGGTCCCCTTCCATCCCGGTCCACTTCCATCCCCAGGGGATTTCTTCAAAGGCTCCCCCGGTCCGGCTGGAGATCACGTACCATTGACCGGTTGCGGCGTTGACGATGGCGCGGTCGGCCCGGCCGTCGCCGTCATAATCGCCCACCGCCAGGCGGTGACCATCAGGGGACCAGCCGGACCACTCCCATCCCCAGGGGATCCCGTCGAAATGCCCGCCGGTCCGGCTGGAGAACACGTACCAGCGGCCGGTGTTCCCATCGACGATGGCGCGGTCGGTCCGGCCGTCACCGTCGTAGTCTCCCAGAGCCAGGCGGTGCCCGGCGCCCATTCCCGGCCATTGCCATCCCCAGGGGATCTCGTCGAAAAACCCGCCGGTGGAGCTGGCGATGATGTACCACTGCCCTGAGATCGGGTTGACCACCGCCCGATCGGTCCGGCCGTCACCGTCGTAGTCTCCCAGAGCCAGGCGGTGCTCCTTGACCAATCCCTTCCACTGCCATCCCCAGGGGATCTCCGAGTAAGGCTCGCCGGTGGAGCTGGCGATGACGTACCAGTGGCCGGTGTTTTCATCGACGATGGCCCGGTCGGTCCGGCCGTCTCCGTCAAAGTCGCCGGGGGCGATCCGATGCTGTTCGCCCATCCCCTTCCACTGCCATCCCCAGGGAATGTCGGCGACCGGCTCGCCGGTTGCCGAGCTGATGACATACCAACGGCTCGTTTCCCGGATGACAATGGCCCGGTCGGCCCGGCCGTCTCCGTCAAAGTCGCCGGGGACCACCTCCACCGGGTGCCGCCGAATCTCATCAACGACATCGGAAAAGGGGTCCCCCCAGCCTTCAATGGCTTCGATGTAGGGGAAGAGCTTTTCCAGGAGAGCGTCGGTGGAGGAGCCCTCGGTTTTTTCCATGCCGGGCCACTGCCAACCCCAGGGGATTTCGTTCCAGACCCGGCCGGCCGGGTTGAGGGCCGTGCCGAAGAGATCCCATTCCATCCAGCGGGCCGGTTGGCTTGACGGGGCCCCGTAAACGATCAGGGACCGGCCCTCGACCAGGTGGCCGCTCGGGTCGGCCGAGGCGCCCGGATTGTGAGCGTAATCGGGGATCGATGCCCGGTCGGCGATGATCTCGGGGTCCGACCAGGTGATGCCGTCCGCGGAAAACCGGCGGGCCAGAGCGGCATCGCGCTGGTGCCGCTGGATGAAGTGGAACATCACGAACTGCTCGGTCTCCGGGTCGTAGCGGACCTCAACCGATGCGACGCCGGTGACGTTGGTGGAAACCGGCGGACTCCAGCGGCCGGGGTCGTCGGCCGTGGACTGAAAGATCCGGGCCTCGTAGTCGGGATACCGGGCGCTGTCGTCGTGGAACCAGCTATAAAGCCGGCCGTCCGCGACGACCACCGTCTGCTGCCCGGCCCCGTACCAGCCCGGCGGCACCGGATGAGCTGGGCCGAGGATCACCTCCGGGTCCGGGGGAGCGGTCTCCCAGGTGCCGGCGGACGTCCGCTTGGCATACGGGCCGTCGATGGCCGGCGACCGGGCCACGAACATCACCGTCTGGACATCGGGGCGGTTGCCCGAGTAAAAAAGATAATAGTAGGGACCGTCCCCGGCATCGTAGCGGACCACCGAAGGATCGCAGGCACACCGTTCCACCTCATGGGTGTTGGCGGTCAGGATTATCCGGGGCGGGGCCCAGGACCGCCCATCCCCCGACCAGGTGTAGCGGATCGAGTCCCAGAAGCCGTCCTGGCCGTTGCTGCAATAGAACTTATGAAAGATCCCGTTTTCATAAACGATGGCCGGAGCGTAGCCATAGGAGTAGCCGCCGTCCGAGGCATCCACGAGGGAACCCACGAAGACGGTTTCGTCCTCGGCCGCGACCGGACCGGCCACGGCGACGAGGAGAACCAGACAGAGGGAGAAGACGATAGATCGAAACATGGACATCCTCCGGTGGAAAGACCTCCGAGGTTTTGTTTGGGAAG
>CAZWGY010000113.1:0-11573 GCA_964633575.1 uncultured Desulfobacteraceae bacterium | reverse complement strand
CACTAATGTTTTCACGATAAAAAGATGGGTCCCACAACGACGGGCCGGAAAAGCCACAAACCGGATCGATCTTCCTTCCCCCTTGACAAACCGCCGGGTTTTGCATTGAAATGCCCTCTGAATGCCCCTTGGCGGGCCATAAAACTGGTGTACCCATGATAAACCCGATCGGTCGGAGAGGACGCCATGAATATCGCCGTTGTCGGCGGCGGGGATCGCTGCCTGAGGTTGATGGAGCTTTTGGATAATCACCGGTTCAACGAGGTGAGCGCCCGGGTCGTGGCGGTGGCGGATATCTGTGAGGATGCGCCGGGGTACGTGATGGCCCAGGAGCAGGGGGTCTTTGTCTCTTGCGATTACCGGGACCTCTTTGACCGGCCGGAGATCGACATTATCATGGTTCTGGTCAACGACCCGGACCTTTTCGAGGATGTCCTGAAAAAGAAGTCCCGCCGCGTCCGGGCCATCAATCGCGATACATCCCTGATGATTTGGGAGCTGTCGGTGGCCGCCGGCCGGCAGCGGGAAACCCGGCGGAAGCTGGACAAGACCCAAGCCCTTTATGAGGCCGTGATCAACGAGCTGATCCACGAGGATGTGATGATCATCGGGGTTGACTACCGGGTCCGGGACATCAACGACACCATGCTTGAGAAGATCGGGCTGACCCGGGATGCGGCCATTGGCCGGTTCTGTTACGAGCTGAGCCATCACCAGCAGGTCCCCTGCTCCGGCGAGGACCACCCCTGTCCCCTCATCGATATGCTGGAAAGCCGCCGGGCCACCAAGACCACTCATATCCACTTGGACAAGGACAACAACCAGCGCCATTACGCCATTTCCTGTTATCCGCTGATCGAAGACGACGTGGTGACCGGCGCCATCGAGATCAGCCGGGACATCACCCAGGACATCACCCTTCAGAAGCTGATGATGCAGCAGGAAAAGATGGCCTCCATCGGCCGGCTTTCGGCCGGGGTGGCCCACGAAATCAACAACCCCCTGACCACGATCCTCACCACCGCCCTGTTGATCCAGGAGGACGTGGAGGCCGACGATCCGCTCTTCGAGGACCTCGACACCATTGCCCGGGAGACGCTCCGGTGCCGGAAGATCGTCACCAGCCTTCTGGATTTCGCTCGACAGAACCGGCCGGAGAAGCGGGAAATCAAGCTCAACGATCTGGTCCGGGAGAGCATTCTCCTGACCAAAAAGCAGGCGGCCTTCAAGGACATCGAGGTGGACTACCGGATTTCCGGGGAGCTGCCCCGGGTCCACCTGGACACGGGCCGGATGCAGCAGGCCCTTATCAACCTGATTCTCAATGCGGTGGAGGCCACGGAGCCCGGCGGCCGGATCACGGTCCAGACCGCTCCGTCGGACGGCGGGGGCGTCGATATCCGGGTTTCGGACACCGGGATGGGCATTCCCGAGGACCAGGTGGACAAGATCTTCGACCCGTTTTTTACCACCAAGGAGATGGGCACCGGGCTCGGCCTGGCCATCACCCACGGGATCATCGACCAGCACGGGGGAACCATCGAGGTGACCAGCCGGGTGGGAGAGGGCACCACGTTTCTCATCCATCTGCCGGCTGAAGCGGTGGTGGCGGGGTGAGCGAGCGGTCCCCCCGGATTCTGGTGGTGGATGACGAGCCCGCCATCCGCCGGTCCTGCGTCAAGATCCTCACCCGGATGGACTACACGGTGGAGACCGCCGGGGACGGCCGGGAGGCACTGGAACGGATCTCCGGCGAGCCCGCGGACGTGGTGATCACCGATCTGAAGATGAGCCGGATGGGCGGGATGGAGCTCCTCCGGGAGGTTCGGGAGCGGTACCCGGAGACCATGGTCATCGTCATCACCGGGTATGCCTCGGTCTCCTCTTCGGTGGAAGTGATGAAGATGGGCGCCTTTGATTACCTGCCCAAGCCGTTTACCCCCCACGAGCTTCGATCCGTGGTGGTCCAGGCTCTGGCGGAGCGGGACCGGATCGTCCAGAACCGGCGGCTTTTCCGGCAATCGGGAGGGGAAACCGGCCCCGCCGGCGGACGGGGCGGAGTCAAGCATCAGCTCATCGGCGACAGCCCCAAAATGGGGGCGGTGGTTTCGATGGTGGGAAAGGTGGCCCCCACCGACGCCACCGTCCTTATTTATGGGGAAAGCGGGACCGGCAAGGAACTCATCGCCCGGGCCATCCACGCCAACAGCAACCGCCGCGACGGAGCCTTTTTCGCCGTGGACTGCGGGACCCTGTCCGAGGATCTCCTGGAAAGCGAGCTTTTCGGCCACGTCCGGGGCGCCTTTACCGGAGCCCACCGGGACAAGGCCGGGATCTTCGCCCTGGCCGACGGGGGGACCGTCTTCCTCGACGAGATCAGCAACATCAGCCGGGAGGTCCAGGGCAAGCTCCTGAGGTTTCTCGAGGTCCGGGAGCTGATGCCGGTGGGGGCCACCGAAGTCCGGGAGGTGGACGTCCGCCTGATCTTCGCCACCAACCGGGATTTAAAGGAGATGGTGGCCTCCGGCGCCTTCCGGGAAGACTTCTATTATCGGATCTATGTCTATCCCATCCACCTGCCGCCGCTCCGGGAACGGCCGTCCGACATCCTGCCCATCGCCTACCATTTCCTGAACGGATTCTCGGAGTCGGTGGGCAAGCGGATCGCCGGGTTTGACGAAACCGCGGCCCGGCGGCTCACCGAATACCACTGGCCGGGCAACGTCCGGCAGCTCCGGAACGTGGTGGAGCGGGCGGTGATCCTCTGCGAGGGCGAACGGATCGGCCGGGCCGATCTCCCCGCCCTGGATGATTCGGGCGGCGTTGACCCGCCGCCGGAGGATGTCCCGGAAACCAACGAGGCGTTGAAGGCCATGAAAAAGGAGGTCCGGGAACACGCCGTCCGGACGGTGGAGCGGCGCTTTCTCATCAACGCCCTGACCCAATCCGACTGGAACGTCAGCCAGGCCGCCCGGCGGACCGGGATGCAGCGGACTCAGTTTCAGCGGCTCATGAAAAAGCACGACATCACCGCCCCGGAAAGTTGAATCACCCCCCGATACACTGTATCTGAAACAGATACACCCATTTCCCATCCGCTCCCGTCGCCCCCCTCGGGCCGGGCTACCCCACGGCCGGCTTCGGTTTTTCGACCCGGAGACGGGCCGCGCCCCCCCCAGGCCGGGTGTATTCGAAAAGGATACACCCGCCGGATGTTCCCACTCTCCCCCTGTCACGGTTTATGCTGTAATATCAATAAGATTAGTCCATATTCGCCCCCTTGGCATGGCTTCTGCATAAGAACTGGTCAACAATTGATGATGAACCATTAACCAGTTTTGAACATAGGGATCGACAAGGAGGTCATACCATGGAAAAGGGAGCCAAGATTCTGGTTGTAGATGATGAGAGGCGGATCTGTCACAGTGTAGAGAGGATCCTTTCCCGCAACGATTACGAAGTCACCCATGCCACCTCCGCCCAGGAGGCCCTGGAAAAGCTGGCGAAGGAGTCCTACTCCCTCCTGATCTCAGACATTGTCATGCCCGAGCAGAACGGCCTGGAGCTCCTCAAGCTCGTTAAAGAGAGCTGGCCGTTGACCAAGGCCGTGATGATGACCGCGTATGCTTCGACCGACACGGCGGTCAAGGCCATCCGCCTGGGGGCCCTGGACTACCTCCCCAAGCCGTTCACTCCGGAGGAGCTTCGGACCACCGTGGGTAAGGCCCTGTCCGGCGAGCTCGCCGAGGCGGATACCAGCCCGGCGGAGCGTGAGGCCATCGAGGTCATTGACGCGGACATCCCCTACGAGCGGGACGAGGTGGTCGAAGCCGCCGGTGAAGCTTACGCCGACAGCCTGGGCCGGTCGGACATGCCGGTGGTCGAGGTCCCCTCGCTGGAAAACCTGCCCCATTACTGCGCCGTGGGCGAGATGATCTGTGACATTCACAAGAAACTGGGGGACACTTGCAAGGCCGGGGCCAAGACCGGCGAATGCCCTCAACTGAAGAAGCAGGCCCGGAAGAGCGGCGCCGAGGCAGCCGATGAAACTCCAGCGCGAAACCTCCGGCAGCTCATCGGTATCGACATGCCCTTCAATTATAATGAGGTGGCCGCCGTCACCGGCCCGGAATACGTCCGGAACCTGGATGCCGACGGCTTCGCCTTTGTTTCCTACGAGGATCTCAAGACCCGGTACGCCGATTCGGTCGGTGATCGGCCGGCGGCTCCGGCCGAATCGGTCGAGGCGGCGGTCCCGGCCAATTATTGCGAGACCGGCGACATGGCCTGCGACATCTTCGCCAAGCTGGGCAATACCTGCAAGGCCGCCGTCAAATCCGGCGAGTGCCCTCAGCTCAAGAAGGGCAAGCGGCGGGGGAAAGCGGCGGTCGGTCCGGCGGTCAAGACCCTGGTGGGCGTGGACATGCCCTTCGACTACCAGGAAGTGGCCGAGGCGGCCGGGCCCGAGTACGCCCGGTCCGTGTCGCCGGACGGATTTGCCCGGATGCCTTATGAGGCGGTCAAGGCCCGGTACGCCGAGACCGTGCGCCGGACATCCGCGGCCGAAGACGCTCGAAAGGCGGCCGAAGCACCGGCTCAACCGTCGGTCCTGGTGGTGGACGACGAGGTGGCGGTCAACCACAACATCCGGAGAATCCTGACCAAAAAGGGCTTTCCGGTGGACCAGGCCACCACCAAAGCCGAGGCCCTGGAGAAGATCATGTCCCGGCGCTATGCCCTGGTTCTCCTGGACCTCAAGATCCCCGGCGTCCAGGGGCTGGAGCTGCTGGAGGCCATCCGGGACCGGAGCCCGGAAACCAAGGTGATCATCATCACCGGGTACGCCAGCATCGACACGGCCGTGGAAGGCGCCCGCCTGGGGGCCGTGGACTACATCCCCAAACCGTTTACCCCCACCGAGATCCGCGAGGCGGCTGCCGAAGCATTACAGATGGCCGCCTGATGCCAAACCCGGCCCCCTTTCCGTCGTCGGGAAGGGGGCCGGCTATCATCCGCTCCATTTTCTGATCCCCGCTTATTTTCTGACCATCCTTTAGTTTCTGAAACCTCCCTCAGAACCCGATCAAGATTTTCTGTTTGTTCTCAAAAACTCGGCGTTCCGTTTGCCTGCCACTTAATCAATTGAATTTATTAGAATAAGATTGCTCCCCAACCCCCTTTCGCCGCCCCTGAAGGGAATTTGGCGCGGCGAAAGGGTATTGACAAGGGCGGATGGTGGGGATATCTTAGCGGCTTGTTTAAACGAAACGGGATCATTTCAAGATTAACGGGGAGATAACGATACAATGACACAACAGGTTACCGGTTCCGTTCTGGTCGTCGGCGGGGGCATTGCCGGCATGCGCGCCGCGCTGGACCTGGCCAACTCAGGCTACCATGTCTATCTTTTGGAGAAATCCCCTTCCATCGGCGGGGTCATGGCCCAACTGGACAAGACCTTTCCCACCAATGACTGCGCGATGTGAATCATCTCGCCCGTACTGGTCGAGGTCGGCCGGCATCCGGACATTGAGTTGATCACTTATGCGGATTTGGAATCCATCGACGGCGATCCGGGGAATCTGAAGGTCAAGATCCGGAAGCGCCCCCGTTATATTAATATGGATCGCTGCACCGGCTGCGGCGCCTGCGTGGAAAACTGCCCCGTGGTGCAGATGCCCGCGCCGGCGGCTTAACCGGCCCGCCCGTCAGCCCCCACCGAAAATGGCGATCATTTCTGGAGAAGCACCGATGAATGAGGCAACGACAGCCGCCCAGGCCCCGTCGGACGAGGTCGAAGTGGATTACCTGGCTCTCGATCGGATCATCGAGGCCGAATACGGCAACGACCCGGAAAACCTGATCATGATCCTTCAGGCCATCCAACGGGAGTACAACTATCTTCCAAAGCCGTCGCTGACCTATCTGGCTGAGAAGGTTGGCGTCCCCTACGGCAAGATTTACGGCGTGGCCACCTTCTATTCCACCTTCAGCCTGGCTCCCCGGGGGCGGAATATCATCTCCCTGTGTCTGGGCACCGCCTGCCACGTCCGCGGCGGGGAGCGAATCCGGGAGCGTCTCACGGCAAACCTCGGCATCGGCGACGGCGAGACCACCGAGGACAAACGGTTCACTTTGGAAACAGTCCGGTGCATCGGCTGTTGCAGTCTGGGCCCGGTGGTGAAGGTCAACGAGGACATGCACGGCCGGCTCTCCCCCGACGACGTCGGCGAGATCCTGGGGCAATACGAATAATATCGTGACAAACGAGGCGATACGATGAAAATCCAGTCTGCCAAGGATCTGGAGCAGATCCGTCAGGCGCAACAAACGGGCCTGTACCATCCGGAAACGATCAAGGTGAACGTCGGCATGGCCTCTTGCGGGATCGCGGCCGGCGCCCAAGCCAGCTTTGAGCGGGCCAGAGAGGCCCTTGCGGGCGACAGCGGCATCGAGATCCGCCGGACCGGATGCATTGGCTTCTGCGAACGGGAGCCCCTCGTGGAAATCCTCGGCCCGGACCGGCCTCGGGTGCTCTATCAGAAGGTTACTGAAAAGCGGATTCTGGATGCCATCGAGGACTACCGCTCGGGGGCGTTCGAGAAGCGGAAATGGATTCTCGGCCAGATGCGTGACCCTCGGAGCATGACCGAAAGGGACGTGGCCAACCCGGTGGCCGGAGTGGCAATGGTGCCGGACGTCCCCTATCTCGATGACGACCCGTTTTACGCCAAACAGGTCAAGGTAGCGCTCCGGAACTGCGGGTACATCGACCCGGACCGGATCGAGGAGTACATCGCCCGGGGTGGCTATCAGGCTTTTTTCGACGCCATGACCGAGATGACGCCCGAGGAGATCATCGGGACCATTAAGGATTCCGGGCTTCGGGGCCGGGGCGGCGGCGGGTTTCCGACGGGGATCAAGTGGGCCACCTGCGCCAAGCATCACGGGGACCGATACATTATCTGCAACGCCGACGAAGGCGACCCCGGGGCTTATATGGACCGGTCCATCCTCGAAGGTGACCCCCACAGCGTCATCGAGGGGATGCTCATCGCCGCCGTGGCCATCGGGTCGAAGCAGGGGTTTATTTACGTCCGGAACGAGTACCCCCTGGCGGTCAAGCGGCTGGTGACGGCCATCAAGCAGGCCGAGTCCTACGGGTTGTTGGGGGACAATATTTGCGGGACCGCGTTTTCCTTCCACATCAAGATCTCCACCGGCGCCGGAGCCTTTGTCTGCGGCGAATCGACGGCTCTGATGGCCTCACTGGAAGGCAATGTCGGCCGGCCCCGGGCCAAGTACGTCCACACCGTTGAAAAGGGGTTCCGGGACAGTCCGTCCAACCTCAACAACGTCGAGACCTACGCCAACGTCCCGCCTATTCTGCTGAAGGGGGCGCGGTGGTTCGCCGGGATGGGCACCGACCACAGCAAGGGCACCAAGGTCTTTTCCCTCTGCGGAAAGATCAATCACACCGGCCTGGTGGAGGTTCCCATGGGAATCAGTCTCCGGGAGATCGTTTTCGATCTCGGCGGCGGGGTTCCCCGGAAAAAGGAATTCAAAGCGGTTCAGACCGGCGGTCCTTCGGGCGGGTGTATCCCGGAAATCTACCTGGATCTGCCGGTGGACTATCAGAAGCTGGCCGAAGTGGGCTCCATCATGGGCTCCGGCGGGATGATCGTCATGGACCAGGACACCTGCATGGTGGACGTGGCCCGCTACTTCCTCGACTTTCTCAAGGAGGAGTCCTGCGGCCAGTGCAATCCTTGCCGTGAGGGCATCACGCAGATGCTCGATATCCTGGACCGGATCTGCGCCGGGGATGGCAAAGAGGGGGATATCGAGTTGCTCGAGGAGCTCGGGAGCATGATCCAGAAGTTCTCCCTCTGCGGCCTCGGGACCGCCGCCCCGAACCCGGTCCTCACAACGGTGCTCTACTTCCGGAACGAATACGAATCCCACATCCGGGACAAGAAATGCCCGGCCGGCGTCTGCAAGAACCTCTTCCACTACGAAATCGACGCCGACGCCTGCACCGGCTGCGGGGTCTGCCGACGGAAGTGCCCGCAGGAGGCGATCTCCGGGGAGAAAAAGGAACCCCACGAGATCGACCAGGACAAGTGCATCAAGTGCGGCATTTGCTACGATGTCTGCAAATTCGACGCCATCGCCATCCGATAAGAGGGATTGAGACCCATGATCACCTTTACGCTCAACGGCAAGACAGTCCAGGGGGAGGATGGCCAGTACATCCTCCAGGTCGCCGAACAGTACGGCGTGGACATTCCCACGCTTTGCCACCACAAGGCCCTGGAGCCGGCCGGGATGTGCCGGATCTGTACGGTGGAGCTGTTCGACGGCCGGCGGACCCGGTTCGTAACCGCCTGCAACTATCCCATCTGGGAAGGGATGTCGGTGACGACGGACAGCGATGCCGTCCACGCGGGACGAAAGCTCATTGTCGAGCTGCTCCTGGCCCGGTGTCCGGACGTTCCACTCCTTCAGAAACTGGCCGGTGAATACGGCATTGAAACGCCTCGCTTTCCCACCGATGAGAAAGACACCTGCATTCTCTGCGGCCTCTGCGTCCGGATGTGCGAAAAGATGGGCAACAGCGCCATCAGCCTGACCGGCCGGGGCGTGGAGATGAAGGTTGACACGCCGTACAGCGAGCAAAGCGAAGTCTGCATGGCCTGCGGAGCCTGCGCCTCGGTCTGCCCCACCGGCCACATCACCCTGGAAAAAATCCGGGAAGAGATCACTCGCCAGGAGAACGTCCTCCCGATCCCCTCGGAATACGAATCGGGATTAAAAGGCCGAAAGCCGGTCTATGTGCCGTATGCCCAGGCGGTCCCCAACACCCCCGCCATCGACGATACGGTCTGTATGCACTTCAAGACCGGAGGGTGTCAGGTCTGTAAGGAATTCTGCATGGTCGATGCCATCGACCACACCCAGCGTGAGGAGACCGTCGAGCTGACGGTGGGCTCCGTGATCCTGGCGCCCGGTTTCGAGACCTTTGACCCGTCTCCGTTTGACAGCTACGGCTACTCGGCTCATCCCAACGTCATGACCGCCATCGAATTCGAGCGGATTCTTTCCGCGTCGGGACCCACCGGCGGGCACCTGGTCCGGATGTCGGACCACCAGGAACCCAAAAAGATCGCCTGGTTTCAGTGCGTCGGGTCCCGGGACATGAACCGGTGCGACAACTCATACTGTTCGTCGGTCTGCTGCATGTACGCCATCAAAGAGGCGGTGATCGCCAGGGAGCACGCCGGCAACGACCTCGACTGCGCCATCTTCTTCATGGACATGCGGACTCCGGGCAAGGACTTCGAGCGGTTCTACAACAAGGCTCAGGACCAGGGGGTCCGGTTCGTCCGGAGCCGGGTTCACACCATCGACCCGGTCCGGGGATCCGACGACCTCTCGGTCCGGTACGTCACCGAATCGGGGGAGCTGACCGAGGAACGGTTCGACCTGATCGTCCTGTCGGTGGGGATGCAGACTCCGCCGGAGCTGGTTGACCTGGCCGAGCGGCTCGGGATCGAACTGACCCCCGGCCATTTCAGCAAGACCGACCCGTTCGAGCCGGTGGCCACCAACCGGCCCGGAGTTTTTGTTTGCGGGGCCTTCCAGGGACCCAAGGACATCCCCCAGTCGGTGATCGACGCCAGCGCCGCCGCATCGGCGGCCGGGGAGTTGTTGAGCCCGGCCCGGGGCAGCCTGATCAAGCAGCCCGAGCCGGTCCCGGAGACCAATGTGGTCAACGAGCGGCCCCGGATCGGAGTTTTTGTCTGCCGGTGCGGAATCAACATCGCCGGAGTGGTGGACGTGCCGGCGGTGGCCGAGTACGCCAAGGGGCTCCCCTACGTGGAATACGTCTCGGACAACCTCTATTCCTGCTCCCAGGACACTCAGGACAACATGGCCCAGATCATCCGGAGCCAGAACCTGAACCGGGTGGTGGTGGCGGCCTGTACCCCCAAGACTCACGAGCCGCTTTTCCAGGATACCTTGGTGGCCGCGGGCCTCAATAAGTATCTTTTCGAGATGGCCAACATCCGGAACCACGATTCCTGGGTCCACAAGAACAACCCGGATCTGGCCACTAAAAAGGCCAAGGATCTCGTCCGGATGGCGGTTTCCAAGGTGGGGCTCATGCAGCCGCTCCAGGAGACCGAGCTGTCGGTCAACCCGTCGGCTCTGGTGATCGGCGGGGGGATTTCGGGGATGACCGCCGCCCGGAGCCTCTCCCGGCAGGGCTACACGGCTCACATCGTCGAGCGGAGCGGTCAACTCGGCGGCCAGGCCCTCAACCTCTTTCAGACCCCGGACGGCCAGGATATCCGGTCCCGGGTGGCCGATATGGTCGCGGAGATCGAGGCTGACGAGCGGATTCAGATTCACCTCGACGCGACGGTCCGGTCGGTGGAAGGCTTTGTGGGGAATTTCAAGACGGTCCTGGCCAACGGCGACGGGGAGACGGAGATCGAGCACGGGATCGCGGTGGTGGCCACCGGCGCCGGCCCGCTCCGGCCCACCGAGTACCACTACGGCGACGACCCGCGGATTCTCACCGCCCTCGACCTCGACCGGAAGCTCATGGACGACGACCCCGCCATCGGCGGTCTGAATTCGGCGGTCTTCATCCAGTGCGTGGGCTCCCGGGAGCCCGACCGGCCCTACTGCTCCCGGGTCTGCTGCACCCATAGCGTGGACAGCGCGCTCCAGATTAAAAAGCGGAACCCCGACGCCAACGTTTATATTCTCTACCGGGATATCCGGACTTACGGCGAGAAGGAATACCTCTACAAGGAAGCCCGGGAAAAGGGCGTCATTTTCATCCGCTACGATCTTGACGGAAAGCCCGAAGTGAGCCTTGACGGGGACCGGCTCCTGGTTCGGGTGACCGACCCGATCCTGGGTCGGCCGGTGGAAATCGAAGCCGACCTTTTGACCTTGGCCACCGCCATTGTCCCCAACGCCGACGAGGGGCTCGCCCAGCACTTCAAGGTGCCCGTCAACGAGGACGGGTTCTTTGTGGAAAAGCATGCCAAGCTCGGGCCATCGGAGTTTGCCACCGACGGCGTCTTTCTCTGCGGGCTGGCTCATTACCCCAAGCCCATTGACGAATCGATTGCCCAGAGCCGGGCGGCGGCCTCCCGGGCCCTCACCTTGCTGGCCCGGGATAAGATCTACACCAGCGGTCAGGTGGCTGAAATCAACCCGGCCTGGTGCAGCCAGTGCGGCGTCTGCGTGTCGATCTGTCCTTACTCGGCGCCCGCCTTCCGGTCGGCGGAGGAGCGGTTCTGGCCCAACAAGGCCGAGATCAACCCGGTCCTCTGCAAGGGGTGCGGCCTCTGCGTGGCATCCTGTCGATCCGGGGCCATCCGGCTCAAGGGCTATGACAACGATCAGATCTTCGCCCAGATATTTGCGATGAACGAAGCGGTATAACCGAAGGAGGAGACCCAACATGTCGGAGTGGGAACCGAAAATTGTAAGCTTCCTGTGCAACTGGTGCTCCTATGGGGCGGCCGACCTGGCCGGCGTCAGCCGGATGG